>NZ_JBZNBU010000367.1:0-14885 GCF_058530065.1 Waterburya sp.
CTATCCTGTATGAGTACCAACAATTTGGTACATTACAGTTCGTGGGACTCCAAAGGCATCGGTGACTTGCAGTTGCTTGATGCCTTTTTCTTATACAATAGTATTTTCTTATGATGTAATTCTACAAAAAGTAACTAGGGAAATCATCAGTATATTAACCCAATTATCTTTAAGTACTCAGCCATTTGGCTTATCGCTCCACTTAAATATTTTTTGTAATTTAAAAGAATTAGCTGAGTGTAATTTAAAGATAAAATTAGCTTGCCAACCATACCCCGCTACGTCAAATACCTCGGCTCATCTTCTAATTAATTAAGCTTATCTCCTCGATCTAAACTTATCTAAATTAATTGAGAAATTGTTAATATTTTTTTCTGTAAAGTCATTGCCAACGAGAAAATAAATAATAGCTTAGAGCAAACATATAGCCGTCTATTTAAGATGAAAATAGCAATTCTTTCCCAAAATCCCAATCTTTCTAATCTCCATCGCGGGGGAAACGCTAACAGAATTGCTTTATCTCCAGAAGAGACAGATACTTCAATTAGGGCAGCAAAAGCTATGGGATTAAAAATAGCGGGAGTAGATTTATTACAATCCGATCGCGGACCGGTAGTCATGGAAGTTAATTCTTCTCCAGGTTTGGAAGGAATTGAAAAAACTACAGGAGTCAATGTAGCGGGCAAAATTATTGAATTTGTAGCTCAAAATGCCACCAATGGAAATAATGAGGATCGTTGTTCCAACTTTAGTGTTTATTGACCTGACAGCATTAATTAGGTATCAATCCTAAATAGAAGAAATAGCTGCTATTTTTTCCTCCACTAAACTACCTATCTTACTATTTGGGTGATAAGATACCCGAAGCTTAATAGTTTTGTTTCCTAACATAACAAAACAAATCAACAAAATATAGCTTATGCCCAGACTAAATATTATTAACTCTACGGTTCGTTATTTTTTATTTCTGAGTTTATTTCTATTCAGCTTTGCGATCGCTTCGACAAATGCTCAAGAAACTACCGAGCCAGAAACTGCTACAGAAGATAGCAGCAATAGTAATGGTACGACCGAAACTCCCCCTGTAAGTATTTTTAGTATTGAAGGGGGCGATCGCTTGATGGAAGAAGCAGATGAAGCGGTTGATAATCAACAATACGATGTTGCTGCCCAAAAGCTACAAAGTGCTAGGCAAGTATACAACCAATTATCTAATTTCTATCTGCAACTATTTAATAGTTTGACTGGCTTAGATAATGCAGCTGCCGAATCTAATCGCCAAAAAGCTTTAGATACGGGTATCAAAAGAGATGAAGCTACCTATCAACTAGCCCTAGTTCATCGAGCACAACAAAAACCAGAATTATCCGTTCCTTTATTCGTACAAATTATTACTTCTCAAAGCCCTGGTAGTGGTTTGGGCAAAAAAGCCTACGAACAACTATTGGAAATTGGTTTTGTTGATGTTCCTTTTACACCTCCTGGAAGGGGTAATAATCCTCCTGTAAATTTGCCTCCCGCGTCAGACCCAAATCCTGATAATTCAGAACCAGAAATAGTAGAACCCCAACCCCCTGCTAGTGCAGATCCTGAAAATATTCCCCAGCCATAAAAAAAATTTCTTTTCCAAGGGAAGAGAATTTAAGTCACAATAATAATTCATCCATCAGTAACTTTTATTCAAGTTAAATACCAATCGTGATTAGTCCCGAACAAGTACAAACAATCATCCAAGAACGTCTGTCCAATGCCGAAGTAAAAGTGGTTGGTGACGGAGAACATTTTGAAGCAATTATCGTTTCCTCCGATTTTGCTGGTAAAAATAAAGTTAAACAACACCAAATGGTTTATGGTGTTTTGCAAGAAGAGTTGGCATCGGAGACGATTCACGCTCTATCTCTCAAAACTTTTACTCCCGAAGCTTGGGAAGCGACAGGTCAAACAGTTTGAGCATCGAACATTTGATGTTTAGTAGAATTTAGATCGATAGATACCTCGTCAATTTAAGAATTTTAGGTCAAAAAAATTATGACACCCGAAGTAAAAGCAAAAATCGATAAATTAGTCACTGAAAACAAAATCATGGTTTTCATGAAAGGTTCTAAATTAATGCCTCAATGCGGTTTCTCTAACAATGTGGTACAAATCCTTAATACTCTTGGCGTGCCTTATGAAACCCTAGACATTTTGGCAGATCCTGAAATACGTCAGGGTATCAAAGAATATTCTAATTGGCCGACAATTCCTCAAATTTATATCAACGGTGAGTTTGTGGGCGGTTCTGATATTGCGATCGAACTATATCAAAGTGGCGAATTACAACAAATGGTAGAAGTAGCCCTAGCTTCTTAAAAACAGTTAGATAAATTTCTAGAGTTTGACTTCATCTCAAGGTGGGCATTACCCGCCTTTTTTTTGACCAAATTTATCAAGTATAGTCATTCTAAATAGAAACCAGACGAACAAATGCACTGTTTTGGTTTTATAGAGCCTATAGCCTAGAGCCTAGAGCCTATAGAAGAAAACTTAGACCACGAGGAAATTAATTAGAATGACTATAATACTAAATCCCGTACATACAACACTTAAAAGTTAGGGTAAGGCAGGAGGCAGACGAATAGTGCCGATCGATGGTTATTAAACAAGAACTAAATTATTAGTATTTTCTCGTTTCCCCAATCCCCTATTTCCCTAACTTCCTATTTCTCTTTATTTAACAAGAATGAAACAGTCATACCCTAATTTCAAGATACAAGGATACCGCTACGCATATGCTTTAGTGCAAGCAGTCAAGCGGGATAAAATCACCTAGTCATTCTTCGGTTTATAGGTAGAAACGATTTCTAATTCCTTAAGCTGTTTGGGATTGACCTCACTAGGAGCATCGGTAAGCAGACAACTAGCCTGTTGAGTTTTAGGGAAAGCAATTACATCCCGAATTGATTCTTCTTCCGCTAGCAACATCACCAAGCGATCTAAACCAAAAGCAATTCCACCGTGAGGGGGTGTGCCGTATTCAAAGGCTTCGAGAAGGAAACCGAATTTTTCGTTGGCTTCTGCTTCGGACAATCCGATCGCTTTAAATACTTCTTGTTGGAGGTCTTTTTGATAGATTCTCAGACTGCCCCCGCCGATTTCGATACCGTTGTAAATTACGTCATAGGCTTGCGCTCTAGCAGTAGTTAGATCTTCTCGATCTTCTGGATAGGGAGCGGTAAAGGGATGGTGCAGAGCTTCGTAACGTTTCTCATCAGCATTCCATTCAAACATGGGGAATTCTGTTACCCATAAGAGGTTAACTTTTGACTCATCAATTAAGTTCATATCTTGAGCGATATAGAGACGCAAGCGATCGAGAGATTTGTTAACTGTGGCAGTATCTCCCGCACCAAATAGTAATAGATCTCCTGGTTTTGCTCCCGTGCGGGTTAATAATTCTGTTTTTTGTTCTTCAGTGAGGTTGTCTTTAATCGCGCCGATAGTATCGATTTCGTTATTTTCTCTAACTCGTATAAAAGCAATACCTTTTGCCCCTGCGGTTACGGCTTCGTTAAAGATATCTCCTTTGGGTTTAATCCGCACGTTGGAAATAGCATCGTTACCGTTAGGAATGGGTAATACTTTTACTTGTCCGCCACTTTTTACTGCCCCTGAAAAGACTTTGAAGCCAGAATCTTTAACAATATCGGAAACGTCTACTAATTCTAGATCGAAGCGAGTATCGGGGCGATCTGTACCGTAGCGCGCCATTGCTTCCGCATAGGTAATGCGGGGTAGGGGTAAAGCAATGTCAACATTTTTAACTGTCTTAAAGATATGGGCGATCAATCTTTCGTTAAGTGTCATAATCTCATCGCTGGACATGAAACTCATTTCCATATCTAGTTGCGTAAATTCTGGCTGTCTGTCGGCACGCAAATCTTCATCGCGAAAACAACGGGCAATTTGATAATAGCGATCGCATCCCGATACCATTAATAATTGTTTGAATAGCTGGGGAGATTGGGGTAAAGCATACCATTTACTCAAACTTACTCTAGAAGGTACTAAGTAATCCCTCGCCCCTTCGGGAGTAGAGCGAGTGAGAATTGGAGTTTCAATTTCCATGAAATTTTCTTCATCTTCGAGAAATCTCCGCATTGCTTTAACTACTTGATGACGCAATTGCAAATTTTTCGCCATGCGATCGCGTCTTAGATCTAGATAGCGGTGTTTGAGGCGGAGTTTTTCTCCCACGTTTTCTGTATCTGCGGTAGAAACCTGGAAGGGGAGTTGTTTGCTAACGGCGTTAAGGACTTCTATCGATTCGGCATAAATTTCCACCTGTCCCGTAGGTAAGCGATCATTTAAAGATTCGGGCGGACGTTGGCTCACTTTTCCCACTGCTTTAATTACATATTCGCTGCGAAGAGATTCAGCTTCAGCATAAGATTCGAGGGTGCGTTGGGGATCGCTGACAATTTGCACTGTTCCCGTGCGATCGCGCAAATCAATAAAAATCACCCCGCCATGATCGCGACGACGATCGATCCAGCCATAGAGAGTAACGGTTTGGTCTATATGTTCGGCTCGCAATTCGCCACAGTAATTAGTTCTCATGCTAGGTAGCTAAATGAATATGATGTGAAATACAGCGTCTTTAAGAGTAACAAAATCTGTACCATTGTTGTTGACTCTTTTTAAATCTACCTAGAGACGTTTTAGATTAAGGGGTCTACAATCTTGTTAAAAATTATTAAAAAAAATGTGTCTGTGCAGTCACAATTGCCGCAAAATCTTTTTTTTATCTTTATAATTTACCAGCATCATCTGCTGCTATAAATTAAAGCTAGTTCAAGCTCTATTGCCTATGTTTTTTAGTTTCCAATCTAGAGATGAATTGAACCTAACCCTCGTCGCTCCTATTGGTAAAGTCAGACGCTTGATGTTGCTCGTGATTATTACCACATCTCTTTGTGTTGGATTTAAACCCCTCAAGAAGTCTGTCAGCACACAACCAGAAGCATTGTTGGTATTAGGTGGACATGAAGAAAGAGAGCGTTTTGCAGCCAAATTAGCCCGACAACATCCTCAGTTGCCCATTTGGATCTCTTCAGGAAGTCCCCAAGAATACGCCCAAAAAATCTTCGCTAAAGCAGGAATACAAAGCGATCGCTTGCATTTTGATTACCGCGCCAGCGACACTGTTACCAATTTTACAACCTTGGTAGATGAATTAAAAGCTCAAGGTATAGATAGCGTCTATCTAATTACTTCGGAAAATCATATGAAGAGAGCCAAAATCATCGGTGATATTGTTTTTGGTAGCAAAGGTATCGACTATAAACCCATTGCCGTACCTTCTAGAAATCCCCCCGAACCTATAGAAAAATGCTTGCGAGATGGAGCTAGATCGATTTTTTGGCTGATTACTGGGCATACTGGCGCAATTATAGTTCAATACACTAATAAAGGATTGAAGTTTTTCTAGTGAATTAGAAGTAGGGTGGGCAATGCCCACACTACATTACTTCTTATTCTTCATATCCCAACTGCTTCATCACTTTACCTGCTTGCTGTTGGAAGTATTCTAAATCTGTAGGAGAGAAATGATTTTGCCAGTCGCCGACGATACCTTTGCGAAAAAAGGATTTGCGATCTTCTTCCCCTTCTTTGCGTTTGGCTAGCTGTTTAAAATCAAAAATATGTAGGGCGCGATCGATAATTTCTGGCTCGATTTGAAGATTCAGCCGAGCGAATAATTCCGCAAGAGTTTGATGGGGGTTGGTTTTGAGATCTTCGTAGCGAATAATTACTGTGGGTTTTCTCGCTAACCAAACAGAGATATGAGTTAGCCATTCATCAGTATATTGTCTGAGGAAAGAAGAAAAATCTTGTGGGAGAAATTTATCTTGAGAATTGACGCTAAATAGTTGTCGTGCTTGAAATAAAAATCTTTTGACTGGGGACAAGTTCAGGGGATTAAAATAGGTCTTTTGAAAAAAGTAGTAGGAAACCATTACATCTCGTCCATCTCTAACTAAATAAATAACTAGATCTTTAGGGGAGATTTCGGGTAGATTTTGACGGTGGGTTTTTAAGATTTGCCCTACTCGATCTTGATAGCTAGTATGTTCTAAACCTCCTTTCACATAGCGACGTTGATATTCATTGGTAGGATGAATTCCTGGCGCATCGAGATCGTCATATTCTGCATTGAGACAATATGCTAGAAGAAAACAAAGCCACGTATTACCTGATTTGGGATAGCCAACTACATACATAAAGACATCAAAAATTAGATAGATTGAAAGAAATAGACAATATAGTCGTATAGGGACATAGCTAGCGGTTGACCGTCAAAGAAAGACCATCCTGTAGTATCGATCATTGTCACTTGAATTGTCAAAAAATTAAAAGTATTGGATGCTGCGGAAAACATGGTCAGTAAGGCTATGATGCCAAAGGGTTTTAGTTTGCTGTCTTGATTTAAACCGATATAAAATAACAAGCCATAGAAGGCTAAGAAAATAAAAGCTATTCTCTGATTAAATCCCGTTACCATAATAAAAGTGATTTGGAATACGGAAAGAATGTATATTAAGTCAAAAGAAAGTAATTTTGGCGTTAGTTTTTTATATCCTTTTACTACTACAAAAAAACCAATACAAGCGATCGCGATCGCTCTAAAAATAGTCAAAGAAAATAAAGCAACATCTCTGCCATCATAGATGTCTACTCTGTCTTGTATGGAAGTACTTATATCTTTTTGAGGTAATAAATCTAACAAGGTACTTACATAGCCGTAGATAGCTTGGGGATTGTTATAAACTTGGAAGCCGAAATACAAGATAATGGCTAAGACAAAACCCAATAATATATATAAAAATAGTTTGTTGCTTTTATGATATTTGAGTTTAATTTTTCCTTTGATAGAAAATAATAGTTTGCTACCCGTACAAATAGCAATATATAAAGCAGTACTAAAATGGGAAAAAAGTGCTAATCCAGACCATAAAATAAAAACAAGCCAGCTTGATTCTAAATAGGATATTGCCAATAGCATAAAGACAATCGCTAAAAATTGTCTCATATAAAATACGTGGGAATAATAGAAGAAAGTAGAGAAGACGATAATTAATAAACTAGGATAATATTTTGGTGATATTCTTTTACTGATGATAAAAGTGACCAGGCTATTAACAATCAGTGAGAATAAGAATAAACATAAATATTCCGAACCATCAGTCAGTAAATGAATGACATATAATACGGCAAAAAAAACTGGCTCAAAACGATCTCTCACATATTGGTTATCTAGTATTCCTTTAGTATCGATAATTTTATAAACATCTAAATAGTTCCGTGTATCGGCAAAAACTTCAATCGATGAGGCATAGAGACTAATCGATAGAACGACCAAAATTAAAATTAAATTTGTTAGAGAAACTAGTTTGGGCTTTTTGGCTCTGGGAGTAATTAAATATAGTTGAATTGATAATAAGAGGGGAAATATCCCCATAATTGGCGTTGCCACCCATAAGGCAAAACCAAAAAATAGTATGGGTAACCTCAGTTCGTATAAACTGTGGATATTTTGTATTTTTTCAAATGTTCTATCGATTAGCATTAATTAGTTATTAGTTATTAGTTATTAGTCTTTTTGTATATCGATCAAAGGTTTTTGCTGAGTTTTATTGTGGCTATTAGTGTTTTTAAATAGTTTTGATATTGTTTGGGTATAGTTTGTTGAAGCATTAAAAATAACCAAAAAAATGGGGAGATAATCCCTTTAAACAATCCGCGATTGAGTAACTTTTTTGCTTCAGCGATACGAGACGGATCTTTGAGCATTTTGGGGGCTACTTCTTTTAGGAGAAAACCTAAATAAGCTAGCTCGGAAATGCGCTCGCGATATCCTTCAATCCAAGCTTGAGAAATTCGATAATTATCGATCCGAGAAACGCGATCGCCTCTGGATTCGTTGTACCAAATTGTTAATATTTGCGGAACAAAAATAAACTCGGCTTGGTTTAAATCTAATCTCAATACGAAATCTAAATCTTGATGTTTGGCTAAATTAATCTGAAACAGATTAGCCACAGCTAAAGAGCGAGATACTAATAAAGTGCTGGTAAGCATCTCTCCACTATGCAACCACAAATAATCTGCTACAGTTTCTGTGGGCTTTTTTCCCCTAGGAGGTAAGACGGAAGGTTGATAGAAGACAGTGCTATATTTTTGAAACTTGCTATAACAAACCACATTATTGCTATGGTTATTTCTTTCCCCCATAAGCGACTGAATTGCTTTTAATTGAAGTTCTAGCTTATTAGGCAGCCAGACATCATCAGAATCGAGAAAGGCAATATATTCTCCTTGAGCCATTTTAATGCCTGTATTTCGGGCAGCAGAGCCTCCTAGATTGCTAGTGTGACGGTGATAGCGGAGGCGGGAATCTTGAATTGTTGCGATCGCCCCAGCAATATCTTCTTGAGAACAATCATCGATCGCAATTATCTCTAAATTTTGATAGGACTGTTTTAATACCGAGTCGATCGCCCTAACTAATAAATCACCGCGATTATAAATAGGAATTACGACACTAACTAAAGGTTGTTTGGATACAGTCATTTGTTATTAGTTATTAGTTATTAGTTATTAGTCACCCCGTCGCGCAAGCGGTTATAGGTTTCCCTCAAGCGATCGTTAAGGCGATCGATCTTAAATTCTTGCATAACTTTTTCTCTCCCTGCTGCTCCCATTTTTTCTCTCAAACTGTTATCTTGAATTAAAGTAGCCAATCTTCTGGTCAAATCTTCAATATTTTTCTCCGATACTAAATATCCCGTAACACCATCATCAACCAATTCGGGAATGCCACTGTGATAGGTACTAACTACAGGAATGCCTTGCGCCATTGCTTCCATTAAAGATACGGGAATTCCTTCACAATCTCCCGTGCTACTGGTAATACTAGGAGCAAGAATCATATCGGCGCGATCGATAATAGCTTTAACTTCTTGTCGCTCTTTCCAGCCAAGTAACTTAACGCGATCGCCAATTCCCAAACGATCTATTTCTGCTTGTAGCTGTTTTCTCAATACCCCATCGCCAATAATTTGATATTGCAAGTTTAATTGGGGTTGCTTCTCTAATAATTTAGCGATCGCCCTTATGCCATAACTCAAGCCTTTTTTTTCTACCAAACGAGCAATGCTCACAATTAAAATCTCTTCCGAAGCAGACTTAGAAGCAGGAAGAAACTTTGTACCATCGATGCCCATGTGATGCACCATAATTTTAGCGGGAGGGCAACCCAAAGCAATTAGTTTTTGCCCCCAATGTTGGCTGATTGGTTGTAATAAATCTGCTTGTTCAAATAAGTGGTTATAAATATCTTCGCCGTGTATTTGCAGGTAGCGAGACATATCATTACCGTGAAAAGTAACAACTATTTTGCCGTCAATTACTCCCAAGTCTTTTAATAAAATTGCTTTTAAACCATTTCTGCCGTAATGACAGTGGATAATATCGTAGGGTTGCTGGTTTAATAAAGGTACGGTTAAATAAAAAGGCTTTAAAAAATCCGCTAAATCGCCATAACCTCGCTTTTTCTTGACTGTAAGGGCATTTAAAATGGCTTTAGGTGCTTTAAAAAAATTTAAACTAAATAAAATTAATCCCTGCAAACAACGCAAAACAATATTTCTAGGGATAGGAGTATAGTAAGTACGTTCTAGAAGTTGATATTCTTTTACCTCTGGATGAACTTGACTTAAATTTCCCTGGCGATCGCAATATATATCCACTTCACAACCGCGATCGATTAATCCTGTAATCTGATTCAAAATAAATGTTTCAGATAAACTAGGAAACTGATCGACAAAAAAAGCAATTCGCATTTTAATTAACTGGGATTATTTCTGTTTTTGAGGATCGGTAACATATTTTGCTTTTAAAATAGGCATCATTAAACGATATTTTACAGCTTTCAGTTTGCGTTTAATTTTGCCCCAAGTTTTAGGACTGGGCATTAGCTGACAAGGACGTTTTTTACTAAATACGCAATGAATATATTGATTGCTTTTCCAGACATTTATATAAGTAAAATATTCTAGATCGAAGCCATACTTAAGAGCCAAGGGTAAAAAATCTTTAAGCTCAATTATTTCATCAATAATTTGTAATTCTTCAGGCTCATTTTCTCGCAAATATACCTGATATTCGGGGCTAGGATAAGTCAAAATCAACTTACCATTTTCTTTAGTTATCTGGCTAAAATTGCGAAATACTCCATCATAACTATCGGGGGGTAAATGTTCGATCGTATCTACCATAGTTACCAAATCTACCTTTCCCGTTAATTTATTAACGATCGCCTCAAAGTTTTCAACTATATCTACATTGAAAAATTCAATCTTATTCGAGTCGATTGTTTGACGAGCATAATTAATGTTATTTTCGCCCAAATCACAAGCTAAAATGTTTCCCTTATCTAATTTAGGAGCTATTTTTTCGGGAACAATACCAATACCGCAACCAATATCTAAAATTTGACTATCTGGCTTAACGTAGCGAGAAATCAACTCTACAGCGCGATCGATCCGAGGATTGCCATAAAGTTTATATTGCAGCATTCTGCTAGCAGTAAAATTATCATAAAATTCTTTAACTTTAGTCGAACTAGTCATTTTTTTAGTAGTTTTTTCAAGTAGGGGGACAAGCGATCGATAAATAATATTTAAAATCTAATTCAAATATTTATTCTTTAACTGATACATTAAAGGCTTAAAACTATTAACAACTTTTCGGCTTAATTGAGTCCAAGGAGCAATTTTAACTCCACTCAATTCATAGCCTAATTCTTGTAATAAATCCCCAGCAACACTCTCGAAGTCTGCTCGATCTGCCTGAGACATTTTATGTTTCCAAGCATAAGCACGGGAAGCATCTAAAGGTTTTTGATTTAAAGCAAATAAATTCAAATGTTCTGGTCGAAGTTGAGTATTGGCATCGCGATAATATTCCAACATTTGAGGAGTATATTCCAGCCCCAACCAATTACAAAGGTCTTTTAAAATAACTTCTGGCTGTTGTAATAATTGTTCGTAATAAACCTCATAATATCTAGCCGAACTATTATCCAAACTTTTCCCTGCCTTAATTCCCGCACTGACTTGTTCTCGCCAATAATGAGCAATAGTTAACATATGACCGTTAAGCCATCCCGCTTGACGAATACTCAAAGCTGCATCTCGACCATCTCTTATGACATGAATAAATTGAGCGTCGGGATATGCTTTTGCCAAAGCCTCTACATCTTGCACTTGGTGGGGGGTTTTATCTCCCCAACGAGATTTACCCTTCTTAACTGCTGCTGCTTGTAAAATAGCTCGCGATGCACCGTAAAAGTTAGTTGGTGCTGCTTCTGCCAAAGCAGTTTCTGCTTCCTCAACAGTAATATCTAAAGCTTGTAAGCTAAAAGTTTTTGCCGTTGCGCGATTAGTTTGCAAATCGCGAATAAAAAAGTATCTTTGGTAGGCTTGGGAAAAATCACCATATACCTCTTGGTTATCTTCTAGGGGAATTAAAAATTTGGTTTCAGGAGGAATATATAAGACGGAACTTTGATTGAGCATCAGGCGCAATAAAGTCGTACCAGAGCGATCGCAACCGATAATAAAGATCGGCGATGTTTTGATATTAATAGCTTGTGGCTGTTCTATTTGACTGTTAATCATAGGCACTTTTTTAGGTAGTGGGTAGTAGGTAGTAGGTTTACCGTTTTTGTTTCATTACTTTTAAAACCGCTACTATTTCCTGTAGAGTCTTCTTCCCCCCTGGCAAAATCAACCATAATATTAAGTAAAGTAAACCATATAATACACAATCAACCAATAAACTCAGGATTAGATTGTAGTTAGATGTGAAAACAAATTGATGGATTACTATTAAAATAGCTGCTGCCCCCAAAGAAGCGGAAGCTGGTTTAATAATGGTTTTAAGAAAGTCTCTAATTTTGAGATGAGTACCCCAATAGCAATATTTAAGACCAAAAATAATTAAGATTGGTTGGGATAAACCATAGGCACGAGCTACTCCCAATGCACCCCAATTAACGCTAATTAAGAAAATAATGCTGTTCGCGATCGCCATAATAGTACCGATGCGAAATTGGCGATCTGTGCGTCCTAAAGATTGATATACCCACCCCGTAGCTAAATTAAAAGTGCCGATAAAGGCAGCAGGCATTAAATACTTAAATAGGGGTACAGATCCCACCCATTGTTTGCCTAACATCAACAAAATCAGATCGTCAGCAGTGGCAAACATAAATGCTACAATAGGCATTCCTAAAGTAGTAACTAATAAGATTGCTTTGTAGTAATAGCGACTGTACTTTTCAGGCTCGGTTTGCAAGCTTGAAAGGGTAGGCAGTGCCACACTATGAATCGGCGTATTGATTTGTTGAATGGGTAGTAACAACAAACGATAGGCTTGAGCGTATAACCCCAATTGTCCCGAACCCCAACGACGACCGATTAAAATATTATCTAGATTGCGAGAAAAGTAGTTGACTAAGTTAAATCCAGTTAAATTGCCTCCATAAGCCAACATAGAAACAATTTCCGAATCCTTTTTAGGTAGTCCAGGTCGCCAACTACAAGCCAACCAAACACCAATAGCATTAGTCAAAGCCGTTGCCATTAACATAATGACTAATGCCCAATAGCTCGCTCCATAATAGGCAGAAATGACTGCCGCTCCCACTCCCATAGCCATAGCAACGATTTCAATTTTTGCCAAGCTAGTAAACTGCATCTGCCGTTTGAGCAATGCTTGGTGTTGCACTGTCAAACCGCCAAAAACAAAGTTAATTGCCAAAGCAATAGTAATACCTTGCAAACGAGGTTCGTTATAAAATAGGGCAACCGCAGGAGCTACAGCCACAACGATTAAACCTACCAAACAACTTACTGCTATATTGATCCAAAATAAGGTACTAATCTGATAGTGGTTAATTTTTCGACGTTGAATAGTGGCGGTCGATAGCCCCAAATCTTTGAATAATTCTACAAAACCAATTACAACTGTTGCCATGCCAATTAGTCCATAGTCTTCGGGTAATAGCAAGCGAGCTAAAACTACAGTAGAACCAAATTTGAGACCGAATTTACTAGCTTGAGCTGCAATAGTAATGATTCCGCCTCGCACAGATCGCTGTTTTAAATCTGCTTGTAAATGATCTGTATTGAAGTAGTCTAGTTCCTTAACTGGGGAAGAGACTTTTTTTTGGTTTGACACTAATTAGCCCTAAGCAATCTTGTTTAATTATTTAGTATTAAGTAATTAGGTTAAAATATCATGAATTGGTAAAAGATAAAATATATCGACATTACAGGTTTTTTGACATATTTTGTTGTAATCTTTTGCCAAGGAATTCAATGAACCGAGGTGAATAAGAAAAATATCTCAGCAAATTCTGCTCGACTTATCGACCGCACCACAGCCATCATTCGTCAAGCGAAAAAAAAACTATATGCGAATCAAAAATACTTGGGTTTGCCTATTGAATACAAACAACAGGCTGCTTCAGACTTAATTAGGGATTTGCTATCAAAACCAGAACCGTGCATGATTTCTCGCCTAGGATCTGTAGAACTGGAAATATTAGTTACCTATCTCAATATTCAAAGAAAGCCCAAATTTCTTCTGGAAAAACAAATTAGTTACTTTACCAAACAAACTCCTAAATATTGGTGGTCTGCTTTTCACAAACTATCCATGTCCAAAAATGCTGGTTTTTTTCCTGCAACAGAAGATAATTTGAATCGCTTTGCTAAATTGATGATGGAAGAAATCCAAAACATAGACGTTTTGGGTTCTTGGCGTAAAGACGAATTGGCAATCGCAGATCTGCTTTCCCAAGCAAAAATAACTAGTCTCGGACAACTGCAACCTTGGGAACACGAACGTCCTTGGTCTGAAATATTGGAAGGAAAAACCGTATTAGTCATTCATCCCTTTGATATTAGTATTAAAAATCAATACCAACGAAGAGAGCATTTATTTGAGGATCAAAGAGTTTTACCTGAATTTGAGTTAAAAACTCTTAAGGCGGTTCAATCAATCGCAGGAAATAAGACCCCTTTTGATAGTTGGTTTGCCGCACTGGATTGGATGTGCCAACAGGTCTCAGATACCGAATTTGATGTGGCAATTATTGGTGCGGGAGCTTATGGTTTGCCTTTAGCATCACATATTAAAAAAATAGGTAAAAAGTCCGTGCATTTGGGAGGAGCTACCCAACTAATGTTTGGTATTAAAGGCAAACGTTGGGAAGAACAAAACTACTTGCAAAAACTTGCCAATGAATATTGGGTCAGACCTCTACCTTCTGAAATGCCAAGTAATTTTCGATATGTCGAAGGAGGTTGCTACTGGTAAAAGTAGGAGATATTACTTGATATTAATTTACCTAAAATTATCCATTAGTTTGATATTGTTTCTAGCAAAGATAAGCCGACAAAGCACAAATGCCTAAGAGATTAATCTCCAACCTTATTAAGCCAGCACGAGAAATAAAAAAAGAAATTAAATCCCTAGCTTTTAAAATACAACACCGCGATCGCGAACAATTTACAGCCGTTTTCAGTTGAATAGCTCTCTGAGAAAATTTACTAGTTCGTAGTTTTTAGTTTTTAGTTCTTATACCAATTCTCAAAAGTGTCTGGAGACATCAAGACATTTATCTCTTTTAACCAAAAAACCACAACCTTTGTTTTCCCTACACCCTAACCCCTAACCTCTGCCACAACCGAAGTCTCTCGTTGTATTCGAGAATTGGTATTAGTTCTTAGTTTTTAAAGTTTAATTATGTGGTCTACCCATGTGAAAAGCGC
>NZ_JBZNBU010000368.1:0-9143 GCF_058530065.1 Waterburya sp.
TCAGATCCAACTAGCGGTGGTGAAGGAAGTTTTAGTGGTTTAAATTCTTTTATTGAATTTACTTTTGAAGAAGATGGTACGTATATTATCGGTGTAGGTGCGTTTGATTCTTTTGTTGAAAACGGGGAGATAGTTGGCAATAGAATTGCATCAGGACAAGATTATACCCTTCAAGTTTCCCTGGAAAACCAGCCTGTTTCTGGAGGAGATGGCTTGTTAACCAAGATCGAACCAAATGATTCTCTAGATACCGCCCAAAACATTGATAGTTCTTTTTCTCTTAACGAAGATCCCAATATTCAAGACTCGACTTCAATTCCTCATGTTTCTATCTCCGCATCAGGAGACGGAACTTTTGATTACTATTCTTTCAATGCTGAAGCAGGTAGCCTGGGCATTTTTGACATAGACGAACTCAATACTGATAACACTAATATCACCCCAGGAGATGTTTTGGCAGGAAGTATCAATTTGAATGCTACGGGAGATATAACTATTAGTAACGATAGTGAAGTGTCTGCTTCCACTTCAGGTAGGGGTGTCGGAGGCAGCGTCAATATTACTACTCCCAATTTACTGACAATTCGAGATAATTCCAGAGTGCGAGTGGATAGCGATAATCTAGCAATAGGAGGAACGTTAACTATTAATTCTGGTTCTCTAGCATTGGAAAACAATGGGCAAATTTTGGCTGAAACAGATTTAGGTGAAGGTGGTTTGTTGGATATAAATGTCGAGAATATTTTATCTTTGCGAGATAATAGTCAGATTTCCGCCAGGGCATTTGGGCTAACTGGCGACGCAGGCGATATTGACATTGATGCGGGCATTGTATTGGCTTATCCTAACCTTAACGAAGGAGACGGCAATGATATTGTTACCTCTGCTAGAGAAGGAGCTGGGGGCAATATTGACATCACTACAGAGGCTCTTTTAGGATTTGGATTGAATACTAGACGTGCCAACCCTGGAAATAATACTAATGATATTGACGTTTTTTCTGACTCTGGGTTGAGTGGCGATTTTTCTTTGACTATTTTGAATGTCGATCTAATCGAGAGTGCCGCAAAATTATCTAGCAACGTAATCGAACCAGAAACAATTACCGCCCAAACTTGTTCTGCCAACCGAGAAGCAGTAGCTAACAGCAGTTTATCAATTAATGGGAAAGGTAATATTGCCGTACCTCCCGATGCGCCTTTGGATTCTGGCGATATTATTATCAACGGTAAAGTGGATTCTGCTTTTATTGTTCCTGCACCTATTGAAACTAGCAAAGGTAAAATTCAACCTGCCAGGGGAGTTCAAATTACAGAAAATGGAGAAGTGATTTTGACGGCATATCGCACTAATAGTAAAGGAGAAAGAATTCTCCATCATTCGATTAATTGCCATTAAAAGTATACAATCAAGCGTAATTATTTAGTATGCAGTTGCTAGGTAGTCTCGTAACTTAAGTTCAGTTTAATTTTATTAGATTTGTTGCCAAGTTAAAGATATTCAAAGTTATTTTTATGAAACAATAAGGTAAATTACGAACAAAAATTAAGTAGGAGCAAATTATCTGTGGATCGAGGCAAACTTATTGCAGTATTAACAGGGGCAATTTCGATTATAATTGCGATCGCCTATCTAGTAATCGTCCAATTGTTAGATTTTCGTGGAGAAATGATTCCCGCACCTATTAGCCAAATGTATAGTCTCAAGTACTTTTTGGTTTAAATAAAAGAACTAACGTTTTCTTTAGCCTGACTGTGCAATCGTTCGGCAATGCGAAATATCTCTTGTCCTGTATGAAGATATTGGTCGTTATAGTTCATGGTAAACCACTGCAATTCTTTAATTCCGTCTCCAATGTGATTGAGACAATAATAAAGATCGGCAGCAACCCTAGCTAATTGTGGTGGATTTGGTTGAGAAGTTAGCTTTTGTTGTGCTTGCTGCCAAAGTTCATTGCAAGTATCGAGATAGTTGCCAAAATCGTCCATCAAATCGTCATCAAAAGGATCGGCAGATAACTCTTCTATTTCTTTTTCTAGGGGCTGTATAATTTTAATCACCAAAGAATCAATAGGATGAAAAATTTCTCTCAGCCACATCAGATAGTCAATTTCAGAATTACTACTAGCTCTCTTTTGTTGATATTGTCTTTGGGCTGCTGCATTGCGGGTTTGTCGGCTAACAAAAAAATCATTAGTTTGACCTAGTTGTTGTTGTCGGTCGTACAAACGCCTACTTTTTGTGTTACCCAACACTTCATAAGCTGCATTCAAAGCAATAATGCGATCGCAATTTTGGCTGTTTGGTTGGCTATCGGGATGATATTCTTTTGCCAACCGTCGGTAAGCCTGTTTGATCTCTTGCTGGGTAGCTTGGGAATTAACTTGAAGAGTTTGATAGTGATTCACGGCTCAATCTCGATCGCAATATTTAATTAAATACAGGCTGTTCTAAATCGGCAAATAAAGGGGTACTAAGATATCTTTCGCCAAAGCTTGGCTGTATCATGACGATTAGTTTGTCTTTATTTTCTGGTTTCTGGGCTACTTTAATTGCTGCTGCTAGGGCTGCGCCAGTAGAAATCCCAGACAATAAGCCTTCTTCCCTTGCCAAACGACGACCAAAACTAATAGCTTCATCATCGGTAACGGTAACCACTTCATCGAGCAAATCTACTTTGAGTACTTCTGGGACGAAACCAGCCCCAATACCTTGGATTTTATGAGAACCAGGATTGCCTCCCGATAATACAGGGCTGCCTGTAGGTTCTACTGCTATTGCTTTAATTTTAGGGTTATATCTTTTTAATACTTCCGCTGTACCTGTAATCGTACCTCCCGTACCTACCCCTGCAATAATTATGTCTACCCTACCTTCCGTATCCTGCCAAATTTCCTCAGCCGTAGTACTTTTATGGATTTCTGGGTTAGCAGGGTTATTGAATTGCTGCAACATATAAGCATCGGGCAAGCTTTCCACAATGTCTTGAGCTTTTCTAATACAACCTCCCATACCTTCGCTAGCAGGGGTTAGTTCTAGCTGCGCGCCATAAGCTTTGAGCATTGCTCTCCTTTCTTTACTCATACTTTCTGGCATGGTCAAAATTAACTTATAACCTTTGGCTGCTGCTGCCATTGCTAGAGCAATTCCTGTATTTCCCGATGTTGGTTCGACTAAAATGGTTTTACCAGGTACGATTTGACCGCTAGTTTCCGCCACGTTAATCATATTGACCCCAATACGATCTTTCACCGAAGCTGCGGGGTTCATTCCTTCTAGTTTGACGACTATCTGGGCAACGCATCCTTCTGCTTGGGGAATGCGATTTAGTTGTACTAACGGTGTTCTGCCGACTAATTCTGTAACGTTGTTTGCAATTTTCATGAAATGCGTATCGATGATTAAGTCTATACTTATCTATTGTGCTAGTTCGGCAACAAATAAGACCGCACTATTATTAAATATTTAATAATTTAATATTTTTCCGAAAAATAACCAAAAACTATCCGCCCCCACAAGTTCATAACGGGGAACATAAAAATGCTCTGGTTACAACTCATAGGGGCGGTCTAGAGGGTCTCTTAGTTGAAACCTAACTGCTGGAAGGAACTCCAGCAAGTCTGCCTAGTTGCTTCGATAGTGAAGTTTTCGATCTGACTCCTTAGAGAACAGCCCCAGCGCGCAGCTGGCTATCATCAACTAGGAGACCCATGTTAGTACTGTGTTCTGTCATGGGCATCACCTCCTATATCCCTAAATGGTTATTTGATAACTATGTATCTAGGGTTAATATAGCGAAGATTTATAATTCTGGCAATAATCAATAAATCTTCGAGGTAAATTGGTCGTTTCGCCCCAATGAAGATGGAGATAAGAAGCTTGTATGTTAGCTATTTGCCAGCCTTCTGTAGTTTGAGGACTGGATTTATGAAAGCCTTGTAATTGCCATTGGGGTTTGTCTGGTAAGTCGAGCAATTGAGAACCATGAAATTCGTCTCCCGTGACTGTCTGCTGAGAATTTATTAGACAACTATCTTTTAGGGCGATCGCTTGGCGATAACCCAGAGTTAGCTTGGCTTTCATCGTTACCGTACTAGGTATTACTCCGACCATTTCCCAGTTATTTCCCTGAAGATCGATTAGTTTTTCGCAGAGATACATCAAACCACCGCATTCAGCATAGGTAGGAATACCACTAGCAATTATTTGTTTTAGTTGTTGGAGAATAGTTTTATTTTCGGCTAGCTGCTGGGCGAAGATTTCGGGAAACCCCCCGCCAAAATACATTCCTTGGATATTTTGAGGAATATTTTGATCGTTTATGGGACTCCAGTAGATTAATTCTGCCCCTAGTTCTGTTAATAGGTCTAAATTGTCTTGGTAGTAGAAATTAAAGGCTGGATCGCGGGCGATCGCAATTTTTATAGTTGACTGGGGGATATTATCCCGCGAAGACGGCTTGCCTCCTAAAGGGGATAAACCCTCAAATGGCGGGACTGGGTGACTTGAAGACTGGGTGACTTGGGGACTGGGGGATATTATCCCGCCCTGACGGGACTGAGAGATGAGGGGAAAAAGCTTATCCCAATCGATCGCTTGTTTGGCTATCTCAGACAAGTGTTTAAATGTTTTTTGAATATTAGGCAGTTCGTTGGTGGGAATTAAACCTAGATGGCGATCTGGGATACTCATTAAGCTATTACGCCTAAATACTCCTAAAATTGGCATTTTAATGCTATCTAATGCCGTTTCTAATAATTCTAAATGGCGCTCGCTAGCTACTTGGTTGAGAATTACTCCAGCAATTTTCACTTTGGGATCTAGATGAGCATAACCATAAGCGATCGCCGCGATCGAACTAGACATTCGAGAACAGTCCAATACTAAAGCTACGGGTAGATCTAAAATTCTAGCAATATGCGCCGTACTTCCCCAATCATTTAGAAAATCGCGATCGCCATCATGGGAGACAATACCATCAAATAGACCCATAACCCCTTCTATCACTACAGCATCAGCTGAACTCCCATGACGTTGAAAACAATCTCGGACGTAATTGGCAGAAGTTAATACGGGGTCTAGATTACGGCAGGGTATTCCTGTTATTGCAGAATGGAACATCGGATCGATATAGTCTGGACCGACTTTAAACGATTGCACCCTTAGACCGCGATTAGTCAGAAAAGCCAAAATAGCCAAAGTAATAGTAGTTTTACCTACTCCAGAGCGATCGCCTGCAACTATTAAAGCCATGTAGTTTTTCAACTCTAATTTAACTTTTCCTGGTTTAATCTAAATTTTATGACTATTTCTGGGAACTATTAAATAAAGCATCATTAAATTATTTGTTTTTCAACATCGTTTTTGCTTTGACTGCGATTACTAATATTTTTCTGTCAATATTATGAGCAATAGTTTTCAGAATCCTTTACAAGCAATCCAAAACAAGTCTCAAGAGAGTTGGTCTGGTTGCATGGAAGTATTAGAACCTCAAGACCCTTCGATTAGTTGGCAGATATATTTCTTACAAGGAAAAATTCAGTATATTAGTCTCTCAGCAGGGCAACAAACTAGATTAAATTATCTTTGGCAGCAACTTGGAATAGGTGGTAACTGTCCTAAATTAGTTAATTCTCTACAGAAGAACTCGGAATATTTGCAAGTATGTAATTGGCTGACAAACAAACAACTAAGCGATGACAAAATCAAAAAAGCTTTATTTATGTTTGTTAGAGAAGGCTTTGTTAATGTTTTAAGTATCAACCAAACTAGAATTGAATTTAAGCCTAGAAAAAGAATTAAAAAATCTATAATTGGCTTCGACTGTAACAAGCTAATTGCTCACAAGCCGATCAAAATACAGATTAAAGCTTATCAAGAGATGCGACAATATTTGTATTCTTTGGCGAGCCGTTTATATTTAGAGCAAAAAAACGCTTTAAAATTTTATAAAATTTGGAAAGAATTATATACCCAGGATGATTTTCAAAAGTTAGCTGAAGCTCAAAAGTTATCGACCTTTGTTAGTTTTTTTGTAGCTAAAAATAATTTATATGAAATAGCTTTTAAAGCCAATGTAGATACTAATTTTTTAGTAAAATATCTCAAACAACCGATAGAAGAAAATATTTTACAACAATTACCCTTTTCTGAAACTTCAATCCAGCCAATAAATCCTAAATCTCAAAACAAAGCTAAAAATAATTCTAATCAGAGTAAACCAGAGCAAAAATCCAATACAGAAAATATTAAATCATCTAGTTTAATTGTCTGTATTGATGACAGTAAAACCGTACAAAAACAAGTGAAACTAACTTTAAATGCTGCTGGATATGAAGTTGTAGGAATATCAGATCCAACTATGGCTCTTAAAGATTTATCTCAACTAGAACCTTCTATAATTTTTATGGATATTAATATGCCAGATATTAATGGTTATGATTTATGCTCTCTCTTGAGAAGATCTCATAAATTCAAAGAAATCCCTATTATCATGCTAACTGGTCGAGATGGAATGATCGATCGAGTTAGAGCGAAAATAGCAGGAGCAAATGACTATTTAACCAAACCCTGTGACCCTAATAAATTAATTGCACTCGTAAAAATATTAGAAACATCTGCTGTAGCTGTCAAATAGATCTTTTGATGATAGTTTGAGCTATATTTTGGGCATTATAAAATTGATAATAAAACAGTAATTGATTATTATGAAAACCATCTTAATTGTTGAAGATACTCATGCAGAAAGACAAATGAGTTCTGCTTTATTGTCTCATGCTGGATTTCAGGTAGCAGTAGCAGAAGATGCTGAATCTGCTTGGGAATGGTTGAGTAACAATCCTAGTCCCAACTTAATTTTATTAGATATTGTTATGCCAGGAGAAAGTGGTTTAGATCTTTGTCGCAAAATCAGAGAAAAACCAGAATGGCAAGATTTACCAATTTTATTTTGTAGTTCTAAAGCAGAAGAATTCGATCGCTTTTGGGCAATGCGTCAAGGAGGAAATGAATATATTACCAAACCTTACATTCCTCAAAATTTAGTTGATAAGGTAACTGAATTTGCTAGCTAAATTAATCATATTTAAGTCTATAGTTATTATTTACCAATAATAAATTCTATATTGGTCTTTTTTAGTTCGATCGCTCTAAATCTATAACACCAACAATGAACCGAGAATATTTTAGCCTTGCCCTATCTTCAAAGTTAAACTTGGCAATTCCCCTAGAGAATATGGGAGCAGTAATTCAAATAGAAATGACCGATATTTGTACTGTTCCTGGAGTAGCTTATTTTTGGCATGGTGTAATTAACTTCAAAGGTTCTTTGCTCTGGATTTTAGATACTAATCGCTATTTTAATTTGAATAAAAAACAGGTTAATATTCCTAAAAAGTTAATTGCCGTAATTGTCAAACAGCATCAAAATAACAATTATAGCAAACTAGCTTTAGTTACGCCAAAATTAAAAGGAATTATTTCTCTCAATCCAGAACAGCTAAAGCCAATAAATAATAAAGAGCTATATTCTTGGAGTGATTGTTGTTCTGCTATTTTCGAGGACACAAACGAATCTACATTTATTTTAAATTCTATTGATTTAATCAAACAGTTACAGTCATAATCGGAGCTATTAACTGTTTGATTAATTTTATTTGCCTTAATTTATCTTTATTGTAACTATTAGGAAAAATCTTATGTCCGATCCTCTATTTGAACTAGAAAATGAAAATAACGACGATCTAGTGGGCAAAATCGTTCGAGCAAGTACCTTAGAAAGTGAGGGGGAGATCGAACAGGCGATCGCAATTTATCAAGAAATTTCCGAGCAAGATCCCAGTGGTAATTATGGCGATGTAGCAAGGCAAGCTCTAGCCAACTTACAAACAAATACCCAGACTACCGAATCCGAAGCCAATTTAGAATCGTCTGTTTCTTGGTGGTCGAGTTTGAATATTAAAGCCAAAACTAGCTTCATTTTAATTGGAATTGCTTTAACTTCAAGTATTGGGATTAATACCGTAGCCTACGTTTTAGCAGATAATACGGTTAGTCAAGAAACAAATAAACTTCAACTGGCTTTATCAGAAAATATTACTAAAGAGATCGCCTTATTTATGCGAGATCGTCGTAACGATATTGAGGCATTATCTAATTTAGCTATTTTCACCGATCCCGATCTAAGAGCTAATTCAACTCAAGAGCAAAAACGTCAAGTTCTCAATAAGTATATTGATGCCTATGGCATTTATAACAGTATTGCTATTTATGATGCCACAGGAGAATTAATGGTTAATTCTGAAGGAAAACCAGCAGGCAATCATAAAAACAAAATATATTTTCAAGAAGCAGTAAAAACGGGAAAAGCCTTTGTCGGTCAACCAAGAATATCCAGTAGTTCGGGAACTTATGCTATTTACACGGCAGCACCAATTACCGATATTAAAACTGGGGAGCTAGTAGGAGTCATTCGAGCTAGAATGCTGGTCGAAAGCTTAGGAGATATTTTTACCTCAGATAGATTAAGTAAAGCTTATATTTTAGATGCTAACGGTCAAGTTTTCCTCGCCTCTGATGCAAAAGAACAAGAAAAACTACTGGCAGATAAAGATAAAAAATTAGGTCTGGCTGAATTTTTTGATTTCCACCAAGAATTGCAAACAGAATGGAATCGTCAAACAAACAATCTCGAACAAAAACCAGCTAGAGGAGGAAGAAGTAATTTAGAAAATACTAATATATTTTATGGCGAAGATAAAGTAGCATATTTTAATTCTCTTGCTAATATTAGTGCTAAATCCCTAGATCGATTTCCCGATCTAGGTTGGAGTACGGTAATTTCTGTAGATAATCAGGTAGCTTTCGCCAGCCAAAAAAAATTGTTACAAGTATTTGCTATTGGTACGCTAATTGCTGGAGGGCTAGTAGTAATAATAGCTCGACTAGTTGCTGAAAGAGCAACTCAACCAATTATTCAAGCGGCTGAAACAGTAAAACAATTGGGACAAGGCAATTTTGACGTTCGAGTGCCAATTTTGGGCAAAGATGAAATCGCCGATTTAGGAATTAACATCAATAAAATGGCGGGTCAAATTCAAGATTTACTTCATACCCAAGAAGCAGAAGCTAAACGCCAGCGTCAA
>NZ_JBZNBU010000369.1:0-10326 GCF_058530065.1 Waterburya sp.
ACCTTCGCAGCGTACAGGAACTACTGGTTTTTCAGTTTCTTTAGCTTTTTGTCTGGCAACAGCCTCAATATCATCCCCAATTAAACCGATGGGACATTCTGATTCAATGGTAGTTCCTTGGCTCAGAGGGAATAGAATTTCTAATTCATCAATTAGTTTGGCTAGTTTTTTATCACCGCCAAAAACGATGTCTCTTTCTTGGAAATCGGAAGTAAACTGCATAGTACCGAAGGTATCAACTCCAGTAGTACCCACATAATAGTTACGACGACCAGACCAAGAATAGTAACCGCAACCCACAGGACCATGAGAAAGGTGAACCATATCTTTCACAGGACCCCAAACCACCCCTTTTGCTCCTGCATAAGCACAACCACGAGTGGTCATTACCCCAGGAACTGATTTTTTGTTAGATTTTACACCACACTTAGAGTTATCTTCTTCGTAAACATCGAGGTGCTTAGAACGTCTTTTAGCTGCCTTTTCTGGATAGGCTTCTAAGACCTCTTCGATCAGTTTTTTGTTGTCTTCTATGTATGTCATGGTATTCTCCCCTTGTTTAGCGAGCAGGTTTTTCCAGGGCATAGCAATGCTATACCCTTTAATGAATTAGACTTTGGCAGCAGCTTTATCTGCTTCAAGTGCTTTTTGGTATTCTGCATCAGAATCCATAAATCCATACTCAACCAATAATTCTTCAAGTTCATCCATAGTGATGGGAGTGGGAATTACTAAGTTGGTGTTGTTAGCGATTTTGTCAGCTAAAGTACGATATTCTTGAGCTTGAGGATGATCGGGTTCGTACTCAATTACAGTCATCCGACGTAATTCTGCTCTTTGAACTACGTTGTCGCGAGGAACAAAGTGAATCATTTGAGTTCCAAGTCTGTCAGCCAAAGCTTCGATTAATTCGACTTCACGGTCAACTTTACGACTGTTACAGATTAAACCACCTAAACGAACACCACCAGACTGGGCATATTTAAGAATACCGCGAGCGATGTTGTTAGCTGCATACATTGCCATCATCTCACCAGAGGTGACAATGTAGATTTCTTGAGCTTTACCTTCACGAATAGGCATTGCGAAACCACCACAGACAACGTCCCCAAGTACGTCGTAGGAGACTAAATCTAGGTCTTCGTAAGCACCTTCTTCTTCCAAAAAGTTGATGGCAGTGATAATACCACGACCAGCACAGCCTACACCTGGTTCGGGACCACCAGACTCAACGCAACGCACGTTGTTATAGCCAGTTAGCAATACTTCTTCTAGTTCTATGTCTTCTACTGCACCTCTTTCTGCTGCCAGGGAGAGAATAGTAGTTTGAGCTTTAGTGTGCAGCATCAAGCGAGTGGAGTCTGCTTTAGGGTCACAACCAACGATCATGACTCTTAATTGTTCTGAAAGGGCAGCAATGGTGTTTTGAGAAGTAGTAGATTTACCGATTCCGCCTTTACCGTAAAATGCAATCTGTCTCATGATGATTTCTCGTTAAATTGTTAGAGGTCAATGATTCTTTTTGATTGGTCTTTAGTCATTAGTTTCTAGTAGTTATATGTTGAGTGTCGATCGCAAGTATCGAAATAAAAGATCCCTAATGACTAAATCAGCTTTGGTGGCGATCGTTCTCCGCAATTATAATGGTTGGGTAATAGCATGATTTTTATTGGTTGATTGTGGATAATAGGCAGTAGATAAAACTTAATTTTTTCTACCTGCTTCAGATTGATTCCACCGTTAATGTGGGGGATACTCTATCTTGCAAAGTTGCTTCAATCGCTAGTTTTAAAGTCTCTGTGGAAGAAGCACAACCGCTACAAGCACCTTTTAGTATTACTTTGACGACATCGCCATCAATATCGAATAGTTCCATATCTCCGCCATCTTCAGCCAGAATAGGTCGGATTTCTAAATCGATTACTTTTTGGATAAGGGTGATTTTTTGTAGGTTGGTAAGAGTCCTGGTTGGTTGAGTTGTTGAATCTTGTTTGGCAGTCGCCATCGCTTTTGCTGCTTCCAGACTTTTTTCTTGTTCTGCCTTAATTTGTGTTTGTTCGGCGATCGTTTCTTCAATCAGATCGTCAATATCTGGTAAACAAGAACTACAGCCCCCACCTGCTTTAACATAGTTAGTTACTTGCTCTGCAGTTGTAAGTTCATTCTCGCGAATAATTCTTTTGATTTTTGTATCAGAGACACCAAAACAACGACATATAAGATTTCCTTCATCTTCTTCGTGGGTATCTAGGGGAATCCCTTTGTAGGTATAGATTGCAGCTTCTAATGCTTCCTGCCCCATTACCGAACAGTGCATTTTCTCTTCGGGCAAACCGCCTAGAGACTCAGCAATTTCTTTGTTGGTTAACTTCATCGCTTCATCGACTTTTCTGCCTTTGAGCAATTCAGTTAGAGCCGAAGAAGAGGCGATCGCACTAGCACAACCAAAAGTCTGGAAGGTAGCATCTTTAATGGTTTGAGTTGCTTCGTCAATTTTGAGATGCAGCTTGAGAGCGTCTCCACAAGCAATACTGCCTACTTGTCCCGTAACAATTTCTTCTCCTTCCTCTTTTTCCTTAATCGTCCCTTGATTGCGGGGATTATGGAAGTGTTCCATTACTTTGTCGGTATAGTCCCACATTTTCAGTTACCAGTTAGTAGTTAGTAGTTATCGGTAGGGGCGAACCGCCGTTCGCCCTTACAATTTTTTATTTAGCAAGTACGGCTTGTTCTTGCTCTTGCAGCCAGTCCGCATCATCGCTATTGAAGGGAGAAAGTTCGCGGAGGCGATCGATTATGCCAGGGAGAACTTCTAAGACGCGATCGATTTCTGCCTCGGTAGTGTATCGAGACAAGCTAAAGCGAATCGAACCATGCAATACACTGTAGGGCAATCCTAAAGCTCTCAGGACGTGGGAAGGTTCTAAAGAGCCTGAACTACAGGCAGAACCAGACGAAGCACAGATACCAAAGCCATCTAATGAAAGTAAAATTGCTTCCCCTTCAATAAATTTAAAGCCAATATTACTCGTGTTGGGTAAGCGATTATTTGGGTCACCATTAACTGCTGTATTGGGAATTGCATCGAGAATGCCACGTTCGAGTTTATCTCGCAATCTTTGTTCCCAAACCACACCAGGTAGGTGTTCCTGAGCTAATTCTGCTGCTTTACCCAACGCAACTATACCCGCGACATTTTCTGTGCCACCTCTACGTCCTCGTTCTTGGTGTCCGCCAATTAATAAAGGACGAAATCTCACACCTTTACGCACATATAAAGCACCGATTCCTTTGGGAGCGTGAATTTTATGTCCAGAAAGAGTTAGTAAATCAATGGTGCTATTTTTCATATCGAGGGGAATTTTACCCACAGCTTGCACTGCATCAACATGAAAGATCGCGCCATATTCTTTAACTATCTGCCCAATTTGTTCGATGGGAAAGATGACACCTGTTTCGTTGTTAGCATACATCACAGAAACCACTGCGGTGTTGCCAGTTAAAGAGGCTTCTAGTTCGTCAAAATCGATCTGTCCTTTGCTGTTAACTGAAAGATAAGTAGTAGTATAACCATCTCTTTCGAGTCGGCGACAAAGATTGAGAATTGCTGGATGTTCGACTTCAGTGGTAACGATATGTTTTTTATTGGGTTGAGCTTTGAGTGCTGCTAGGATAGCTGCATTATCTCCTTCAGTACCGCAACTGGTAAAAACAATTTCCGATTCTTCAGCACCCAATAAAGCAGCCACTTGAGTTCTGGCTTGGCGAACTACGCGACCAACTTGTCCGCCAAAGGTGTGCATACTGGAAGGATTACCATAATAGATAGTCAGGTAGGGTAGCATTGCTGCTAATACATCTTCATCTATTTTTGTGGTAGCGTTGTTATCAAGATAAATGGTGTTGGTCATTTGTCTTCAATTTCTAATCCTTGGTTGTTTATTCTTCGTGTTGTGCCATTGGTCGTCTGTTTTGGATTTCTTCTCACAAGTTGGCATTAGCAGTTAAAGAATAACCAATGACTAATTAACTAATGACCAACTATTGACTGTTAAGCATTAACAGCAAACTTTTCTTCGTAATATTTCAACGCAACCTTATCGATGGTGTCATAGCCTTGGAATGGTTCTACACCAGCGTTGCGTAGCATTTCTTGAGGACAGTCGCCAATCTTGAACGCTAGTACTGCTTTACAGTCTGCGATCGCACCTATGATATTGTCAAGAGTCGCTTGTTCGCCGTAACCACCCTGACAGTAATGATCTACTTTACGGTGTCCGACAAATTTGACTTCTACACCATCAACTTCAAATATTTGAAATTCTTTGGCATGACCGAAGTGTTGATTGACTACGCCACCACCTTTTGTGGCAACAGCAACCAAGATTTTTTCACCTCTGGGTTTTGTCTTAGCTGCCCGTTCGGCTTTAGCAGCTTTCATCGCATCTTTAATTTTACTTATATCTGCGTGAACTTCTTGGCGTTTTTCTAGATCGTATTCGGGAGTCATTTCTAAGAATTTTTCTTTAGTAAATTCTTGAGAACGATCTTCACCCAATAGACCCACAGCATCGGCACGACACTGACGACAGTGGCGCATCATTTTCATGTTGCCAGAACAACTGTCTTGTAAAGCTTTTAATTCTTTTGGTGTAGGACCTCTCTGTCCTGTCAACCCAAAGTAAGTACCGTGTTCTGGTGCAGAGATTAGGGGCATTATATTGTGGAGAAATGCACCCTTGGAACGAATCACTTCATCTACTTCTACTAAGTGTTCGTCGTTAATTCCTGGAATCATGACGGAGTTGACTTTGCAGAGAATATCATTCTCTTGTAGTGCCTGAATGCCTTCCATCTGACGTTCGTGCAGGATTTGAGCGGCTTCTACTCCTTTCCAACGTTTGCGATTGTAGCGTACCCAAGGATAGATTTTAGTGCCGACTTCAGGGTCAACCATATTAATAGTCATGGTGACGTGATCGACATTTAGTTCTTTGATTTTTTCTACATGGTCGGGGAGCATCAAACCATTAGTAGATAAGCACAATTTAATATCTGGTGCTTTATCGGCTACTAATTCAAAAGTACGAAAAGTTTGCTTGGGATTAGCTAGAGGATCTCCAGGACCAGCAATACCCATAACTGTCATTTGGGGAATTTTGCCAGCAATTACCAATGCTTTGTGAGCTGCTTCTTCGGGTGTAAGCAGTTCGCTAACTACTCCAGGACGACTTTCGTTGGCACAGTCATACTTGCGATTGCAAAAATTACACTGAATATTACAAGCTGGTGCTACTGCCACGTGCATCCGTGCATAGTGATGGTGTGCGTCTTCGCTATAACAGGGATGTTTTTCAATTCTTTCTTGGATTTTGGGGTCTAGTGCTGGTTGAGGCTTAGTAGAACTGCATCCACAGCCTTTGTCAGACTTCTTTAGCGTTTTCGTTGATTCCGTAGTTAGGGTGGTGCTGGTAGTTGATGACATTGAGTTGAGTTCCGCAATTATTTAATGATTTGTCTGTTCTTCTCTGTTCTTTACTTGTTCGTCCATTCGCCTTGTGTCCTTAGTTATTTATTTGTCTATTTCTGTATCTCTAAATAACTTAATGACTAATGACTAGTGACTGATGACGTTATAAAAGTTATATCACTGAGATTTAGTAACAATCGAAAATCTGCACTCTATTAGTTTTATTAGATTACTTAAGATGTACTCATCCCCTCAAACCCTTGCCTATGGTCGAGATTTTTTTTTAAGTGGGGTGGGGTAGTTAGTATTTAAGCGGTTAGTGACTGGTATTTATTTCTTAAGACTCTAGTATTTTCAAAATCTATTTTTTCAAAAATGAAGATCATAAATAGCAAGAGGTTTGGTAACTTATTGCCCAAAAAAATTATTGCACTCAATCGGATTAGAACTCAAAAAATAGATCTTTTAAATTATTAGCAATAATGTTACTAATATAACAACAAAAAAAGTTTCTGTATCTATTTTAACTATTTTAGCGATAAATTATTTTAGTGACAAATAATTAACCCGACAAAATTTTTAACTTGCTCGTTTAAATAGCCAGTCAGAATTAAAATTAGGGTATGAAAAGAAAGATCAAAACAGCAGAAGTTTCTCGATTGGGGATTGTAACCCTGGAAATAATTGTCGCTTTATTTTTAGGTATCGCGATCGCTCGTTTGGGTTTGGGTAGCATTGCCTGGATTTTTGGCGGGATGGGTGCAGGAGTATTAGTCATTAAAACTTATCAACTCATATCTCATCAAACATTTAAACCAAATCAAACAGGCAGAAAAATCGGACAAGCAATGGTAGGGTTATCCATTGGCTTTGCGATCGCCGATAGTAATTTACTGGCTGCATCTTCTCGTTTGCCCTTATTTATCTTTCTGACTTTATTTATGTTGCTATGTGGTGGCGGTATAGGTTTTTTCTATTCCCGTATCAGTCATACAAATCTCCTCAATGCTATGCTGGCTACCGTACCTGGAGGAGTTGCCACCATGTCTGGGATTGCTGCCGAATACAACCGCAATGTTTCTTTGGTAGCGATGGTACAAACCCTGCGAATTACCAGCGTTATTTTAATTATTCCTTTAATCGCAGGCATATCCGATCGCACTGTCGAACGTGAAACTATGGCGCTCGCAGATTATGCCATTAAGAGTAATCCGAGTTATTTATTCTGTTTTATTTTAGTGGCGATCGTAGCTTGGCTCGGGTTCAAAATAGCAACTAAATTACGTATCCCCGCAGCTTCATTTTTTGGCACATTAATTGTAGGTATTGGGTTTAATTATGCAATTTCTCATTTTTCTATTTTTAATAACTTTAGCTTTACACCACCCCAATTTATTAGCTTAATCGGTCAAATATTACTTGGAATTACTGTGGGCGAAGCTTGGAGCGATCGCGTAAACATTACCAGTAAAAATATTGTTTATGCTTTTATTTCTGTCGCTATGACCATTGCTAGTGGATTTGTTGCTGCAATCATTGCGACCTTTTTTACTTCTTGGGATTGGCTTACCTGTATGCTGGTAACTGCCCCAGGAGGTTCGACGGAAATGATTCTGGTAGCATTAGCCCTCAACCATAATCCAGAAGTAGTGACAGTGGCTCATTCGGTGCGCTTGATGGCTTTGAATTTGTCCTTACCTTTGTGGATATTTTTGTTTCGTCGTTGGGAAGGAAAGTCTGGTGGTCATTAATTACTCTTAACAAACAAAAAATTAATCTATTAGGGTTGGTTAAGGGGGAAATAATTAATTAATTCTATATATTAAAGTCAATTAGATTAATTGGTAGCTAATACTACTAAAAATATAAATATTAAGAAGCTAAGTTTTTAGTATGAAACCCAGTATGTAGCGGTTCTAATTTTAATACAGTAACCCAAGTTGCTAGTTATTTCTAGTTGCTAGTTACTCAAAATGTTCAATAAGAGACGATTTCACTTTAAATCTTGGTAACAAAAAATTCAAGATTTGTTTCGAGTTGTAGAATTAATAATTTCTCATTAGGGAGAAGTGTAATGCCATTTGTCACTATTCAAATTGCCGACGGACACTCCGTAGAAAAAAAACGAGAACTAGCCAAAGCAGTTACCGATACCATCGTTGCTAGTTTAGGCACAAAGCCCGAATGGGTAACAGTTCACATCGATGAGTTTAGTCGAGAAAATTGGGCAGTTGGCGGAGAACTACATATTGATAAGCATTCAGGCAGACATCGGGAAAAAGTTACAGGTAGTTAGTTGTTAATCATTAATTATTTATTAATTACTGTTATTCATTATGGATTTAACTGCAAAACGCGCCGAAAAGATGGCGTTAGAATTTTTTTTAGAAGATTATGAACTTCCTGAAGACGATCGCGATTTTTTCGTACCTTTAAGTTCCCATAGCGTAGATAATCGCTGGTATGTTGTAGAAATTGGCGTAGAAGGATTGCCCGATAAATGGATAATTCAAGTTTACGATGAAACCAAAGATTGCGATCCTTGCTTTACCTTTGTTTCACCCATAAAAGCAACGGAAAGCGAAACAGGATTAGAAGAAATGCCCGAAAGTATTGCTGAAATATTGCGCTCGGAACGTTCATTAGTTGTTAATCGGTAGAGACACGACCTATTCGTCCGTACCGTTAGGGGTTAATGGGTCAAGAAACAAAGGATAAATAAAATGAAAACAGCAGATTGGCTGGTTAAAGAAGATGGTATTTGCTGTCTTTGTCAATCAGTGCGGGAGTGGGATTTATTAGCCGAAGAGTATCGTCTATATCGGTTTTTAACGGAAGTAGAGGATATTACCAGACTGGCTGCGATCGAAGGCAGAGATGAAGAAACTTTTTTATCGGGATTGCGAATGTTGGTTAGGAAACTAGTGCTTAACTGCTACACAGTTAAAACTCGCCTACCCGAACCAGACCAAAAAACTGGAGTTTCTGTCACTATGCTATACGATGAATTGGGATTTCCCATGACTATTCAAACCGAAATGAATTTGCCAGGAACTAGTTCTCAGATTCATAATCATGGCACTTGGGGGATCGTCATGGTTTTAGAGGGTAAACAGAAAAACACCTTTTGGAAACGGAATCCTACCAACGAATTTCCCGATAAAATCGATCGCGTTGGGGAAAGAATTATCGAACCAGGAGATATCATCAGCTTCACTAGCGATGCCATTCATAGCATTGAAGCAGTAGGAGAAGAACCAACTGTAACTTTTAATTTATATGGGGAAACCTTTGGTAATAAACGATTTCAGTTTGATATTGAAAAGCAGACTGCCAAACATTTTTAATTAGTTATTAGTTATTAGTTATTAGTTAGTGATTAGTCATCTCAAAATTAGTTATTAGTTAGTGATTAGTCATCTCAAAAGCGGGTCGATCGATTCCGTAAACTAAAACTTCCTTACCATAAACTTCTGTTTTATCTTGAAGTGTTTCTCCCAATTTTTCCGCGACTCGAATCGATCTAGTATTACCAGGGTGAATCAAACTTACTATGCGATCGCGTTTTAATTCTCTAAAACCATAGTCAAGTAGGGCTTTTGCTCCTTCAGTGGCATAACCTCTTCCCCAATAATTACGATTAAGAATCCAACCTAGTTCAAATCCAGGCCATCCTTCAGGATTGAGAAATCCAATTCTACCCACAACCACTTTACTAAACCGTTCCTCAACTGCCAAAATACCATAGCCTCGTAATTGCCAATGTCCGAAAATAGTAGCCATGCTCATCCAAGCTTGAGATTTGGTCATGGCTTTTCCATTCCCAATGAAGTAAGTGACTTCTGGTTGAGAAAAGATTTGCCAGTAGTCCTCAAAGTCTGATTCGCTAAACTTTCTTAGAATTAAACGCTCTGTTTCAATTAACATCTATTTTATTTAATAAAATTATTTTGAACGATCGACAATCAAACAGTAACCCTCTTTTTAATCTTAAATACGAAACTGCTTTAGAATCCCTCGGTAAAGAATATTTTGATCGCGTCGAACCTGCTAAATTTTTTCAACGCAGTTTGCGCTTTCGTAATGATAAGCTACTGCCAATTCTCGGTTTAGATCCAGCTACAGTTACAGACGAGGATTTTATTGATTTTGGCGGTCGTTTTAATGGTAGTCAATCTTGTTTGGCACTCCGCTATCATGGTTATCAATTCGGTCAATATAATCCCTATTTAGGTGATGGACGGGGGTTTCTTTACGGTCAAGTAAGGGGAATTGACGGGCAACTATACGATTTTGGTACTAAAGGATCGGGACAAACTCCTCATTCCCAGTCTAGAGATGGTCGCTTAACCTTAAAAGGTGGAGTGAGAGAAGTTCTAGCAGCAGAAGCGTTACATTCTGCGGGAGTCAAGACATCTCGGTGTTTGAGTTTGATTGAAACAGAAGCTTTTACTAGAGATGGAGAAAAGGTTCGGGGTGCGGTTATGGTGCGCCTTAGCAATTCTCATTTACGCTTTGGTACTTTTGAACGCCTAGAATATTACGATCGCCCCGATTTAATTAAGCAATTACTAGACCACGTAATTCAATATTATTATCCTCATTTATGGCAACAACCAGATAGTTATGTTCGCTTTTACGAGGAATTAGTACAGCGGATTGCGAAATTAGTGGCACAGTGGATGGCTGTGGGCTTCTGTCATGGGGTTCTCAATACCGATAATATGTCCATTACAGGAGAAAGCTTTGATTATGGTCCTTATGCCTTTATTGACACCTATAATCCTACTTATACTGCTGCTACATTCGATCGCCAGGGTAGATATAGTTATCGCAACCAACCTGGTGCTTGTCGC
>NZ_JBZNBU010000370.1:0-5251 GCF_058530065.1 Waterburya sp.
CTAAGTGGCATGATCGCAAAATTGGTGCAATTAATAGATGGTTTCCATCAACAAAACGCTGTCATCCTTGCGGGTATGTCATGGACAAGCTACCTCTAAGCGTTAGAGAGTGGAAATGTCCCAAGTGCAATAGCCTAAACTCGAGAGATTTTAACTCAAGTCTGAACATTTTAGCCCTTGGGCAAAGGGTTTTCGCTTGTGGAGATACCTCTGGTAGGGATGGGTCTTTGACCGATCTAGCTATGTATCGCTGAAGCAAGAATCCCCCGAATCCGCTACGCTAAATTCGGGGGAGTGTCAAAAAAGCAACATCGGGGATAATTGCCAAAATTAAAGATTTGTATACCAAAGAAGCTCTAGTAAACTGCCAATAATTACATATTAGCTAAAATGTTTGCCGAATTTGAACCTGAATTTTGACCAATAATTAAAATAATTGCGCTCGGGATTGAAAGGATAATTAACCAAGTTAGGATTGAGCCGTTTTAAAATTGCTACTTGAACAAGAGAATCAAGTCTTTGGTCTTCGGGAATGCTGAGTAATAAACTATAAATGCGGGCTGCATTGAGAATGGGAAATCTGACTAGATCCGAGAGATCGTAGACTTGTTCTTTGCTACTCAACCAACCAGCCTGACGTTGTTCGAGAAAAAAGCGATCGCGCCAATCTAAATTTGCTTGGGGATGTTTTTGCACCCAGGTTAACCAAGCTACCATTCCCGCTACTGCGGAAGATTGGGGAGGTTCGTTGAATAGTTTGGCAATTTGTATCGCACCAGCCTGGGGAGAAGTAAGAGTGGGGGGTAGCTGACGCAGAGTGTGAAAGCCACTAGCGATCGCAAATCCATGTCCGCCAAAAGATATTCCCTTTAGATTATCTCGTACGCCCATGATAAAAGGTTCGGCATCTCCTTCAGAAACGTTATTCCCCGAATGTTTTTTGACCAGATTGTATCGAAGTTCTCTTTCTTTGGGTGGTTTATTTTGTAAGTATAGATGGGGAATACGGCATTCTTTAGCAAGCTTGGGAGGAAGGATAAAATCTGCTAGAGACATTCGCCCTGCAATTCTCGTAAAGGTAGTAAACTCAATCCCAGCAGTTTGAGCGATCGCTAGCATTAAACGAGAGTCATAACCTGCGGTTAAACCCAACCAAATCGGATGCTCTAATGTAGCTAAGTTTTGTAAGGCTGTGACTAGGGCGTTTTTAACCAAATCTAAGCTTGTTTCATAATCGCAATCTAAATCTATTTCTGGCATCAGAAGGCGAGGCGAAATTTTTCCTGTAGTAAAATTAATTATCTGACTGGCTAACAATCTTTTGATTTGGGGGTAGCCAGAATAGGGAGGCGTATACCAAGAAATACCGCCACCATAAACTAAATTGCGCTCGTCTTTATCTGAAGTAGCAAGAATTTTGGCTAACAGGGTTGGACTACTTGACAACCAGAATTCTCCAGAAGCTTTTTCTCCATAGAAACAGCCCAGCAAACCATTGGCATCTAAGTGTATTTCATCTCTACCAATTAATAGCCATCGCCCAGCCCAAGCGGAGTATCCTGCGATAACTTCCTCTGTAGATCTTTGGGAGATCGATACTTCTGGGGCAAAATTAACTTCAGTTTCAATTGCCATTCCCAGCAAACACCACTCAACTCCATCGCGATCTTTAGTCCAGCTTATTCGCAGATCGGGGCAATAGGAAAGCCAATAGTTATTTGCTAGCTTATAACTTTGCCAATCTTGACGCGCATAAAAAGAAGATGTACCGATAACAAATTGTCGGCGATGGGGTTTGAGTAATCGATCTTTCATCTATTAATTAGTATCGAAATTAAGCTTGATTTTTAATAATCCAAGTGCGTGGTTGATAAAATAAACTTTGGCTGATTATTTCCGATGTATTGACGGTAAAACGAAAAGATTCGATCACATCGAAAGAGCAGACACCACTTCTGAGATAAATACGGGCGGTATATTTTCCTGGAGTTAAACCTAGATAGGGCATTTGCAGTTGTATTTCACCACTTCCAGGGGAGATATTAAACAGGGAATTATCGCTCTTCGCAGTAAGATATAAAACTAGATTTTGTTCTCCTAAAACCTTTCTGACTTTGATACCTAAGTTGAGATTTTCTATATGTTTGGTAGATTTATATTTGACGCAAAAAGTTGTGGGTTGACCGCATAAAGGATTTTCTAAAATGTCGGTGTTGCGATCGCGAAAATATATTTCTAGGATATCTAAACCCGAACTTTCTGCGGTTGTTTTAACAGGAAGAATTAGACGCGAAGTAAAGTCATGTTTCTCTGGTTCGCTAAAAGCTAAATCTTCTTCGTATTTTTTAATTACTGATTCGGTATTTCCCGCAGCTAATAAGCGTCCCTTTTGTAGATAAATTGAAGAGTCGCAAATATTTAAAATACTATGAGAGTTATGGGAAACTAAAATAAAAGCCGTCCCTTGTTTTTTAAGTTTTGCCAATCTTTGATGGCACTTCATTCTAAATTTAATATCCCCTACAGATAGCACTTCATCTATTAATAATATTTCTGGTTCGACATGAATCGCACAAGCAAAACCCAACCTAGCAGACATTCCCGAACTATAGGTTTGTACGGGAGCATCGATCGCCTCCCAGAGTTCGGCGAAATTTACCACAGCATCGAATTTTTCGTCTATTTCTGACTTATTCATGCCTAAAATAGACATATTGGCATAGATGTTTTCTCTTCCTGTTAGTACTGGATTAAAACCCGCACTTAAAGCAATCAAAGGTGCAACTCTACCTCGAACTTTTATCGAACCAGTATCGGGATTAATTAAACCACTTATAATTCTTAAAAGAGTACTTTTACCCGCACCATTTGCCCCAATTAAGCCCAAAGCTTCGCCTTTTTTTAGTTGAAAGCTAATATTTTTTAACGCCCAAAACTCGCGATCGCGCAACTTATGACTGTTTCTCGATACACCAATTATTTCTGAAGTAATATCTTTAACTCCATAAAACAAAGAATGCTTTAGGTCGCGACAAAATTTCTTCGATAGATTATTAATATCGAGAACTACATCGTTCTTTTTTTTTCTATCATCTTTAGCTATCTTTTCTAATTCAGTTACCATTTAATGTTAAATTGCTAAATGCTCAATGTTTAATGCTCAATGTTTAATGCTCAATGTTTAATGTTTAATGTTTAATGTTTAATGTTTAATGTTTAATGTTCAAGAGCTTACCCTTTCAATGGCATAAGGCATTGCCAAACGAAAGAAAATCCAAGTAACTAATAAACCAATAAAAGTAATAATACTAACTACCCAAAAACCAAAAGTTTGGGTTAATGTTCCTGTAGTAGCTAATTCTCTAATGGTAACCAGCAAAGGAGTAACGGGATTATACTTAACCAGACTGGCAAAAGTACCTTCAGTGGGTACGGGATAAACTACGGGAGTAATAAATAACCAGAGGCTAGAGATCGTAGTCATTCCTTTGGAAATATCTTGGTATAAAATTCCTAAAGGTGCGATTAAAACTCCAATAAATGTACCCAGCATAATTAAATGAACTAGAGCAATGGGAGCTAAGATAATGCTGGGAGATACCTTAACTTTAAAATAGATAAATAAACCAACAATTAAAATTAGTTTAATGGCAAAATTAAAGCCAACTTCTCCTAATTTACTGAGAATAATTGCTTCTCTAGGAAAGTTCACTCGTGCCAGCATTGGTTTTGCTTGGGTAACAGCTACAATAGGCGCGTTTAAAGCTTCCACAAAAGTCTGCCATAGAGAAGTACTAAACATCACATAAGCAGGATAGGGAAGATCTGTTTTACCAATATTAATTATGTTGGATTCTCCAGCAAGAGTAAATCCAATTGCCATAAAGATCGGCGGTAAAAATGCCCAAAATATACCTAAGAATGATTGTCGATATTGAGCTTTGATATCGCGAATCATCAATTGCCAAGCTAACTCCCTAGAAGCAAGAAGATCGCGCCACATTAGCTTGAATAAAATTAACGGGTGTTTGATTTTACTTTTGGGAGTATATATTTTTTCATTTATCATTGAACATTTATCATTTATTAGTAGTTAGTAGTTAGTAGTTAGTACGGGCGAACGGCTGTTCGCCCGTACAGTTATTAGTTGTTAGTAAAGTTTAATTTTAGTGATTTTTTTATTGTCCATTTAATTAAATCTTGAGTATATTTTTCCCCTAAGATTGGAGGATAGGATTTTAAGGCTTTGAACAGATAGGCGATCGCATCTTTGATACTCAATAAATCTCGACCATATTCGAGATATTGCTGGGTGCAGTATTGATAGATCCAAGCTAAAGTTTGTTTTTTTTGGGGTTGTTCTTTGGTTAATAAACGACTGTAGGTTTTGTCTAGCATAGTAATTAACTGGTGTTCGATTGCATCTATCTTAGAAGTCATAGAATTAGTCGATTGTCGATAGTAAATTTGATGTTGGGGAACGACTACAAAATTATATTTATCTGCCAATCTTAAGTAATAATCCCAATCGGCACAGTGAGGAAAACTAGAATCGAAAAATCCTGTTTTTTTGACTGCTTGACGGCGAATTAAAGGATTAGATCCGTGATGGAGAAAGTTTCTTTTGAGAAGTTGTGACTGGACATTTCCTTGATGATAAATTGCTTCGCTAGCAAAACATTTTCCTTTATGTTCGTAACTAAAATACGTCCAACTATAAGCCACTCCCACTTCGGGATTATCGATTAAGGCTTGCAATTGTGAGGCGAGTTTATCTTTTGTCCACCAATCATCGGCATCGAGAAAGGCAATATATTCTCCCGTAGCTTTTTTTATACCTCTATTTCGCGCTTCGGATACCCCAGCATTGGGATAATCATAGACTTTTATTCTCGGATCTTTAAGGCGATTGACTACTTCTAAAGTATTATCTGTCGAACCATCATTAATAATAATTAGTTCCCAATCTCGATAGGTTTGTTCGATAACAGATTTTATAGTTTGAGTAATAGTAGAACTGGCGTTATAGGCTGGTATAATAATTGATATTAAGGACATTGGGTAATGGGTAATAGGTAATTTTTCGATCTGATTGATGATTGTTATGGCTTTAAGTAATAGGTAATAGGTAATAGGTAATAAGTTTTTTGAAGGTATTTTTAATTAATTGTTTGGTTAAATATTGGGTAAAAGGTTCGATCGCATTGGCAGGGTAAACTACAATCGCTCGGTATAAATTGAAAGCTGCTAG
>NZ_JBZNBU010000371.1:0-2827 GCF_058530065.1 Waterburya sp.
ATAGGTGTTGTAGAGAAGAAAGATATAATTATTGAAACAAAGTCAGCAATATTTTTCAGAACGAGCGATCGCTCTGTTATCAATCTACTTTATGTCATCACCTAACTTAGAAACTCCTACCAAAGAACAATCACGAGAAGACTATCTCAACGAACTTCCCAACGAAGTAGAAATGTCTTTGTTCGATCATTTAGAAGAACTGCGAATGCGGATTTTTTACAGTCTGATTGCAGTTGCGATCGCAGCTTTAGGTTGTTTTGTTTTTGTCCGTCCTTTAGTACGCTTGCTAGAAGTACCAGCCCAAGACGTGCAATTTCTACAACTCGCCCCAGGAGAATTTTTCTTTGTTTCGATTAAAGTAGCTGGCTATAGTGGAATGGTGCTAGCTAGCCCCTTTATTCTCTATCAAATAGTTCAATTTGTCTTACCAGGATTGACTAGAAAAGAGCGTCGTCTTCTCGCCCCTGTAGTGTTTGGTTCTAGCATTCTATTTTTTGTAGGTTTATTTTTTGCCTACATTGCCTTAATACCCGCAGCCCTGAATTTCTTTATTAACTATGGTAGCGATGTAGTAGCCCAATCTTGGTCGATTGATAAATATTTTGAATTTGTTCTTTTATTATTATTTAGTACGGGTTTAGCATTTCAGATTCCCATCATTCAGCTGATCCTTGGTTTTCTCGGCATTGTTTCCTCTTCTCAAATGTTTGCAGGTTGGCGATATGTAGTTTTAGGTTCGGTAATCATGGGTGCAATTCTCACCCCTTCGACAGATCCTCTAACTCAATCTTTGTTAGCTGGCGCAGTTTTAGGACTTTATTTTGGCGGTATTGGTGCGGTTAAGCTTTTGGGTAAATAATTTAATTGCCGAATTTTTTCTTGGTTAAAACTGTTATTTTGAATTTGCTTGATTAAATTATTTTTAAGTAATTAACACAACATAGGGGAAAATTGCCTTTTGCTCCTACTATCGCGATCGACAATCTTAGTTAATCTTAAAATATAGGTGCAATTCGCTCATAAACTGCTATTAATTTAAAGATGATGTACCCAAATTAAGCAAGATTGAGGGAAAAAAATATATGCCTCTAACTCTTTCAGGAGAACAACAACAACTTTTCGATCGCAGCCTAGCAACCATTGAGAAAGTTGAAGGTCTGTTTGTGGAGGCGAAGGTACTTTTTCCTGATTTGAATCCCGATACGGCAATCCTCAAGCAACAACTAGCCAATCCTTTCTCGATTTTTATCTGCGGAGAATTCAATGCAGGTAAATCTAGTTTGCTCAATCAATTAAATAATCAAGATATTGCCGACGTTGGCTTTTTGCCTACCACTCAAGAAATTGAATCTTATAAGCCCGAAGGCTTTGGCGGTTTGGTGTTTATTGATAGTCCTGGGACTAATTCAATTATCGAACAGCACCAAGAATTAACCGAAAACTATCTACAGCAAGCAGATATTATTTTGTTTGTCACTTCTGTAGAACGTCCTCTAAGCAAATCGGAACAAGATTTTTTAACTCTAGTCGATCGCACTTGGGCGCGTAAAATTATCGTTGCCATCAATAAAATCGATCTGGTGGCAGAAAATGAAGCAAAAGAGATTAAAAATTATATCAGTCAAGGTTTAAAAGATATATTGGCAGAAATGCCCCCAGTCTTTACTATTTCCGCTCGTTCTGGGGCGGGAATAGACGAAATCAAAAGTTTTCTTCTAGCGTTTTTAGCAGAAGGAGAAAAAGTCAAACTAAAATTAAAAGGTCCTCAAAACTCCTTGCTGGTATATTTAGAACAGCTAGAAAAGCAAAATAAAGCCATTCAGTCTAAATTAGCTGCGGAAAAAACCATCTTCGATCGCACTTCCCGCAGGATTGAAGAACGACTAGAAGAATACAATCTTTTGTTTGGTATTTTTCGCGATAATATTGACGATTTGTTTAGTAACTTAATTCAAGGTACGAACGATCTCATTGACGATAATACCGCTTTTCTGAGCGTCCTCAAACGTCGTATTACCAAAGAAGATGACCTGCTAGAAGAAAGACTAGCTAAAACTCTCAAAGAAATTCAACTAGATAAAAACCTCCAAGAAATATTTAAAGAAGCTACTGCCACTTTTATTAAATATCGCGATCGCATTGTTCGGGAAGCCAAAGAAGACCTTTCTACTGCAATTACCGTCGCCGAAGATAGTTTAGTCATTCCCGCGATCGATACTAACAAGATAGAAGTAGATGAATTCGCAGCCAAAATCAAATATGCAGCCGAAGAAGGTTTAGATAGTTTCTGGCGTTTGGGTATTACTGCAGCAGCGACTGGCTTTGGCGGTCAATTACTATTTAGTGCAGCTTCAGCTGATGCTACTGCTTTCGTAATTGCTGGCTTGTTTGGTCTAATGAGCTTTAATGCTCTACCGAGACAGCGCAAAAAAGTCAAAGCCGATCTCGAACAAACCTATCGCAATCTACAAGACAACTATACTAAAACTCTTAAAGATGCCTTGGCAGCAGAATTAAATAAATGCTTGCAGCAATTTGCCGATGTAATTCGACCCAAGCAAGAAGAGTTAACTCAAAAGATTGCAGCTAGCGAATCGATCGATCGACAAACAGAAACAATTAAAGCTGAAATCGCTCAGATAACTATTGAAGTAGAACAAATAAAATAAATACTTAAATCTGACAAAATTTAAGAAGTGGGCGGAACTCCCCAACCTCGCGAAGCAGGTTGTGGGATGGATAGCCCCGCCGATAGGCGTTATTGAAACAGTTAATAAGAAATTGATGAAATCTTGATACATTAGTAGTTCTAGCTGTTGTATAATAA
>NZ_JBZNBU010000372.1:0-14982 GCF_058530065.1 Waterburya sp.
CAGGTTTGGCGATCGCATTTGCCCAGGCTTTGGTTTTAGAAATAGCTATCATGGTTTTATTTTTTTATTTTAGCTTTTTGTTGAACAGGAGCTAATGGCTAGTGGTTAAGGGAACGATTTTTCTCAAATACTGCAAAACTATCATGCCAACTAATACCGAAGCAGCAAAAATCAACCAGAAATATTGCATAAATTGAGGATTATCTAATGCCCAACCCCCTAAAGGAGGACCTAAAAAATAACCAATAGCCCAACATTGAGAATTAATGGAAAAGTAAATACCGCGCAAAGATTCGGGGGCTAATTCTGCAACTAAACCAGATGCGATCGGAGTGTAAGTAATCATGCCCCAAGACATCATTCCCAGAGTTAAAATAGCCCAGATGAGAATATTATCGCTAACGCTACCCGTTACCCAAGCGAAAACAAAGGCTATTCCCCACAAAACTAAAGAAACAGTCAATCCTGTAATGCGATCGCAACGATTGAGCAACCAAGCTGCGGGTAGCTGACAAATGGCAGCAAAAGCAATATGCCAAGTAAATAAACCGCTAATTACCTGCTCCGAAAAACCAGTACCAGTATCGGCTAGTTGCACGAAGTTTTTCAAATATAAGGGCATGGTACTTTGTACTTGAGATAAATAAATTGTAAATAGTATATTTACTGCCACAAAAGTTCTTAAAGCGCGATCGCGCAATGCTAAAGACCAAGCATTTTCAGGAATAGATTGAGAGTCTCGGTCTTTAAACTGAAATGTTTCGGCGATCGCAAAATAAATGATGGCAAAAAAGATTGCAAAAGAAACTCCATCGATCGCAAATAAGGCACGATAGCTACCTGAATTGGCAATTAACGCTCCCCCTAAAACTACCCCCAAACTCAAACCCAAACTATCCGCCAATCTCGTAATAGCAAAAGCTTCGTTACGTTGTTCTGGCTCGGTCAAATCTATAATGGCAGCTTCAGTGGCTGGCCAATACATACCAATGCCAAAACCCATCAATAAGTTACCCAAAACCAAAGTGGGAAAATTATAAGTCAAGGACAATACTATATCTGCAAAGACCGAAATTGCAGCTGAGGCTAATAGAGTTTTTCTGCGTCCCCAATTAGGAGTATCCGCTAGTTGACCTCCTAAAAATCTGCCGACGACTCCTGATACCGATCCGCTACCCAAAGCAATGCCTACTAGGGTAGAAGAAAGTCCTACCTGATTGACAAAAAAGATTGGTGCATAAAATAGTGTAAAACCAGTCCCGATTTCTGATAACAGCCTACCTGCGGCTAAAATCCAAACTTTGAAACTAAAATTCAGTAGTCGAGACATTCCATACTCTATCCAAGACGTTGAGATTACTTGGATAGATTAACATTCTAGAGACGTGGTTACTGAAAATCTTGGACGGCAGATACAAAAAACCTTGGCAGAATCTGCCAAGGCTGAGTAGGAGAAATCAATGTCGAAGAGCAATTGTTTAGTTTTGCTGCTCGAAATTAATAGATAAAAACTGTTTGGGTTGTCAATGGTTAGCTAACTAACAATGAAGGACATCAAGATTAATGTAGATACAAATAATGTAGCGATCGCACCTAATTTCAAATAACGTCTTTGTTCGTCAAGACTTGGAGCTTGGGCATAAGTCATTTTAGGCTCGGTAGCGTAGTTGTTTAATATTCCATTGTCGATTTGAGTGGTGGTATACATTGTTGCTTACCTCGTAGTCGCTGCTCTATGTAAATTAATGTAACAAGTATTATTGAGTTTTGTAAAGCTTGTTTGACAAATAGTTTTTAATGCTATCTATAAGATTGGATTATCAATGGATAATAGCACGTGAGATATAGCCGTACAACGAATGCTAAGTAGTTGTGCAAAATTAATTGGATAGTTGAGATTGGGTTTAGGGGTTAGGGGTTAGGGGTTAGGGGTTAGGGGTTAGGGGTTAGGAAAATATGGAATATACAAATAATTCTGCTTAGGTACTTATGAGTTCCAGAATTTGACTATAGGCAAGAGACCTGGAAATTACTTAGGTTAAATTACTGAAGTGAATATCCCTAAAATCCTTGGCAAAACCCTGTAAGATATTATGTAGAGTGATAATTTAGAAAAACTTAAAAACCTGAAACCATTGCTAATTGGGAGTTTGTTTGCCACATTTCAGTAAATTCACAGATTATTTACATAAATATCCCAAGAATTACGCAAACTTTATGCCATGCCCACATATTCACGGATATACTAAGTTAAAGAAACAACACAAACACCAGTTATTCTGTAACAAAAATCAAATATTTAGTAAATTCATGGAAGATATTAATAAGTACATTGCGTCTATTCAACAAGAAGTCGTTGCTGAAGAAAAAACTGTTAAGGTAGCCAGACTGATCATTTTATTAATTAAAATTGAAAAAGAATTAGCAACAGTTAAAGAAACCTTAGCTAAGCTACAAAGCCATCAGCAAAAATACAATCAAAATTCTCAACTATCCGAACAGATAGAACAGAAAGTGGCTACTGTTAATCGTCTTTCTGCCAAAATTAGCAAGGCTAGACTCAATCTGAACTACTATTTTATTTAATAAATTTTTCAATAATTTTAAAATAGCTATTGAATATTTAAACAATTTTAACCTCGAAAATATTTTATCTTGGTTACTATTAACATCACTTTTTCTGGAATAAAAAATCAAATATTACTATAGTAGTTTTTATTTGTTGATTTTAAAATTTAATCAAATTCAACTTTTAATTTTAAAACATTTTAGTGTAGTTAAACATAGATAACAAAAGCGTGTTTGATTTGGGGGAAGTTAGACTTCCCTCATTTTTAGTTTAATTTTTAATTGAAAGTCTTAGATTAAGTTCGCATAATAAGTAGAAGGATACAAAAAAACTTAAGTATGTAAAGATAACTGAAGAAGCTAAAAATTAGATTAATTTAGGATTGTCGTAATGGGAGCAAGACTAAGAATTTTTTTGAGCGGAATAATATCTCGTCGTCTACCATAAGATTTAATTGTTCGCGCGAGCCCGATATTATTGGCGATTGAGACAGTAATTATTCAAAGCTGCGATCGAATCTTGGTGCATTTTGTCAGTTTGTAGAGCGTTAAGACGAGCCGCCTCTAATGCTTGTAGGTTTTTATTTTCTCTAGCTCTTACTGCATCGTAAGTAGATCGAGCATAAATACGATATATTGTCGCCAGTCGATCTTGATGTTCGATTAAATCTGAATTATCAATATGAAGAGCTTGAATTCGATCGGCAGCTATTTCCATCATCTGAGCGGCTTCTAGCCAACTTTTCAGATCTAGTTCATCTTGGTTGCGAGCAATATTTTCGCTACTGCGATCGATTTCTCTAGCAATTTGGAAAATTTGTTGGCATTGATTTAGACTGTTTTGACTACAGCTAGAAATGAAAATCGCCAAACTAACACAAGCAAAAAACAAATAGCGATCGCCCTTTCTACTTTTTCTCCGATCGACAAATTTCATAAGAAATAAAGAATGTGTGGAAACCTAAGGTCTTGATTTAATCAACCCTCAGCTTGATTAAAACCTTGTAAGGTTAACTGAATGCCCAAAAGAAAAATTCCGATGGCCACTACTCCAAAAACCCCCGTCCCTAAAGCGACAATACCCATGACCATAGTTCTCACCGCAGCAGTGAGATTGATGACAATCGGATTACTAGAAGTTACTGCTTTGGTAGCATAGGTTTGCACCACAGAATTGAGAAGCAAATACAAACAGAAAGCGATCGCCCCAGAAATTAAGGAAGCGAGGAAACAACGCAGAGGAGTTGCTTTAGATTCCGATAATTCTGAATCGCCATTGGCTGCGCCATCATCCTCAATGAGATCGTGATGAACGCCATTGAGAGGAGATTCTTTTGCTGTATCTTTCATAAAATTAATCAACAGTAGTTAAACCGTTATGGCAGACTTCGACCAACGACCGACAGCTTTGCCCACAACACTTAATTCTCCCATCAAACCTTCAAAAGCATCAAATGTTAAAGACTGAGGTCCATCAGAAAGTGCCTTGGCTGGGTTGGGATGAACTTCGATCATCAGAGAATCTGTTCCTGCGGCGATCGCTGCTTTAGCCATGGGCAAGACATACTGTGCTACACCAGTACCGTGGCTGGGATCGATCGCGATTGGTAAGTGAGTCAAAGAGCGCAATACGGGAATAACCGCTAAATCAATCGTATTGCGGACGTACTTGCGATCGAAGGTTCTAATACCTCGCTCGCAGAGAATCACGTTAGAATTTCCCGCAGCTAAAATATATTCTGCTGCCATCAACCAATCGTCGATAGTGGCAGACATACCCCTTTTGAGAAATACTGGTTTATCTTGCGCCCCAACTTTTTTGAGCAGGGCAAAGTTTTGCATATTTCTCGCTCCGACTTGCAAAATATCAGCAACTTCCGCTATTTTGTCTACGTCAGCAGTATCCATTACTTCCGTAATAATTCCCAAACCGCTAGCATCTCTGGCAGCAGCTAACAATTCTAAAGCACTTTCTCCATGACCTTGGAAAGAATAGGGAGAAGTACGGGGTTTGTACGCTCCACCGCGCAAGAAGCTAGCTCCCGCCGCCTTAACTGCTTTGGCTGTCTCAATTATCATTTCTTCGTTTTCTACTGAACAAGGTCCTGCAATAAACACTACAGGTTGATTTTGTCCGAAAGTAACATCGCCGTTAGGAGTGGAAACAGTAACATTACTATGTTCGCCGTTGCGATATTCTAAGCTGGCTTTTTTATAGGGTTGTTCGACGCGCAAAACACTTTCAATCCAAGGGCTAATTTCTTTAAGTTGCAGGGGATCGAGAGATGCTGTTTCCCCTACCAATCCAATGACAACTTTATGCTTGCCAACAATTTTTTCAGGAGTTAATCCCCATTCCTGTAATTCTGTTTCTATTCTCTCAATCTCTTGTTCTGGAGAACCAACTTTCATTACGACAATCATGCCCGATAACCCCCAATATTTGTCAATTAGCTTACCTAGTCATGGTAGTAAATTTTTCGGCAAGATGGAGCTTTTTGTAATATTTAAAACAGTTATGGCAATTTAAAATAATGGTAAAAATCTCATAACGAGAGCCATATATTTTTCTTAAAAACTAAATAATATGCTTGATAATATTTTTTCCCCAAGAAATAAATCTTGATAGCAACAGGATTCAGATAATTAACTAAAGTTGTAGAGTAAGGTGAAGAATCAATAGTTTCAAATTAAATCCTAAATGAGAATAGTCATGAAACCTTTAACCCTTCTCCTTTTACCTTTTCCCAAGCTTAACAAGGAAACGTTCGGGATAGTTTAATAATTAGCTTTCAGCTTTTTTTGATGCTTTCCAGGCTTCTTTAGTTCTCTCTAGGTTCACTTTAAACTCATCAAAACCCATTAGAGTACCCGCTCTGTCTTCGTCCCAACAAGCGGAAAAAAGACCGTAGCTCAAGCCCAATACTCCCAATCCTAAAAAGCCAAAGGATACGGCTAGAGCAAGATAAGGAGGTAGTTCGACAACTTCTTTTATTTTTAACCAATAAAAAATAAATAAAGAAGACATTCCTAATGTAGAAGGGATACCACAAAAAACTGCCATACGTCTTCCCATGCGCTTGCTAACTACGTCGGGAATTGCGCCTAAATTGGAAGATCGCTTGCGAGCATTTTTCCTAGCAGATTTGGGTTTTTTATTTGACTGCTGCTTAGAAACTTCTGGTTTGGCAGCTGCAACTTTTTTAGAGTCGCTTTGTTGATTGTTTTTTTTATTATTACGGGGTTCAAATGGTAAACGACCCCGTTTAGAATCTGATGGCATGAATATTGGAGAAATAATTAACGACGGATGCCAAGACGTGCGATCAACTTCTGATAGCGTTCGTAGTCTTCGTTTTGAATATAAGCCAAAAGACCTTTACGACGACCGATCATTTTGAGCAGACCACGACGAGAAGAGTGATCTTTTTTGTTAGCCTTAAGATGAGCGGTTAATTGATTGATTCGTTCGGTAAGAACGGCAATTTGCAAATCCGCAGAACCAGTATCGGTTTCGTGGATTTGATATTCTGCCATTAATTCTTGCTTGCGTTGTTGAGTCAGTGCCATATTTTTTTTGCTTAGTTTTGTTTAGATATATTTTTGAACTGCAAACTATTATATTATCACCGTTTTTTTAAATCTTTTACAACTTCCCTAAAACTAGCAGTATAATCGCGATTGGTAGCCGTCACTTTCCTAAGAGAGTCGCGGTTTTGAATCTGTAAACACGCCCTAGGCTAGCTATTACTCAAAAAAGCATTTGTAGCAAAAGTGAAATCATCTCCCGATTTGAATTCTTCTACTCAAACTCCTCAAGCTACTGGATTAGGTACATTTGGTGGCGTTTTTACTCCTTCAATCTTGACCATTTTAGGGGTAATTATGTACCTGCGTTTTGGCTGGGTGGTAGGCAATGCAGGACTAATTGGCACTCTAATCATTGTCACCATTTCCACTTCGATTACTTTTTTAACTGCCTTATCAGTTTGCGCGATCGCAACAGATAAAGTAGTTAGGGTAGGGGGTGCATACTATATGATTAGTCGTTCTCTCGGTATCGAGACGGGAGGCGCAGTCGGTATTTCTTTATATTTTGCCCAGGCAGTATCGGTAGCACTCTATACTATTGGTTTTGCCGAAAGTTTGGTTAATGCCAAAATCGATTTGTTGGGTATGAGTATTAATTTTCAGGATTTTGGCTGGAATCAAACCTATGTAGCCTTAATAGTGACAATTTTGGTGGGTATCCTGGCGATTACTTCGGCAGAATTGGCGATTAAAGCCCAATACTTTATTATGGCAGCGATCGCCATATCTTTAATTACTTTTGCTTTGGGTAGTCCTTTACCTGGTATTGAAATTCAAGGACTATCTGCCCCATCTCAAGAGGGGTTGCCTTTTTGGACGGTGTTCGCGGTGTTTTTCCCTGCGGTAACGGGGATTATGGCAGGGGTAAATATGTCGGGAGATTTAAAAGATCCCGTTAAATCTTTACCTATTGGTACTTTGGCAGCAGTGGGAGTGGGATATGTTATTTATATGCTGCTGCCTATTTTTATGGCATTTCGAGCAGATACCGCTAGTTTAGTCGATTCCAATGTATTTGTGATGCAGGAAACGGCATTAAAAGGCTTTGGTTTCACGATGCTTTTGGGGGTCTGGGGGGCAACTCTGAGTAGTGCCATTGGCAGTATTTTAGGCGCGCCGAGAGTATTGCAAGCTTTAGCAAGAGATGGAGTGTTACCGCCTTTATTTAGCTTTTTGGGCAAAGGACACGGTAAAGAAGATGAACCCCGCAATGGAACATGGGTTAGTTTGGGTATTGCCGTTGCCGCAGTTTGTGTTGGAGACCTGAATTTAATTGCGCCAATTTTATCGATGTTCTTTTTAACTACCTACTTGGTGTTAAATATTTCGGCAGCCATTGAAGGTTTTCTACAAAGTCCTTCTTTTCGTCCTAGTTTTAGAGTTCATTGGTCTCTATCCTTGTTAGGTGCGATTGGCTGTTTGGGAGTAATGTTCTTGATCGATGCCTTCGCTACGGTCTGCGCGGCAATAATTGTTTCGGGAATTTATATTTGGTTGCAACGGAGAGAATTAGAAACCACCTGGGGTGATGTGCGTCGAGGGATGTGGATGGCGTTAATCGGTCAGGGGATTTTTCAATTAGAAGAACAAGACGATACTAAAAATTGGCGACCACATATTTTGGTCTTATCGGGCGCGCCTCAAAAACGTTGGTCTTTAATCGAACTTGCCGATGGATTCAGTCACAATCGCAGTTTAATGACCGTCTCTAGCGTACTTCCCAGCGGATCGAGAGATCTCAAGCAGCAGCAAAAATTAGAGAAGACCATCCGCGATTATCTGCAAAAAAGAGGGGTACGGGCTTTAGTTAGAGTGGTAACCGCTGACGATCCTTTTGAAGGGGCTGTAAGACTGGTAGAAACCTATGGTTTAGGGCCACTAGTCCCCAATACTGTAGTTATGGGAGATAGCGAACAACCAGAAAGAAGAGAAAGTTTTTGCAATGCGATCGCCGAAATTCATGCTAGTAAAAGAAATCTGGTGATTTTTCATGAAAATCAACAGCAAGGCTTTGGTTTCCGTCGCAGCATTGATGTTTGGTGGGGAGGGATGCAAGCTAATGGCAGTCTGATGTTGTTACTTGCTTATTTATTAAGGACTGATATCAATTGGCGCAATGCCAGAATTTATCTAAAGTTAGTCGTTCCCGATGGTAATGCTGCTGCTGCTGCCAAGGAAAATTTGAACGAATTGAGTAAAAATCTAAGAATTGACGTCATTCCCAAAGTAATTGTGTCTGAAGGTCGTCCTTTCAATGAAATTCTGCAACAATCTTCCCGTAACTCCGATCTCGTATTTTTAGGTATGGCAGAACCATCGGAAAATTTCACGGAATATTACGAAAATCTCCAAGCAAGGGTAGCTAATTTGCCTTCGACTATTTTTGTCTTAGCAGCCCCTGAATTTGCCATTGGAGAAGTACTTGCAGAGTAGGTAGTAGGTAAGCTGAATTCTTCATGGGTTATGGGTTAATCAAGATATCTCTAAGGGCGATCGCAATGGGATCGCTTTTTTGGCGCAATCCTTCGTAGTGAAATAATATTTGTCCCCGAAAGGAGTTGTGGCGGTTGGTTTGAATACATTTAATTAAATCTTTGAGGCTGAGATCTTTGCCGTTGGCAGTAAAAGCAATGCCTGGAGCAAATTTAGTTAGGGAGTCGCGATCGCAGGTTTTAATTATCTTTTTTACTTCCTGGTTGTAGCTAAAATAACTAGAACGATATATTTGGGGATGAATGATATCGACAAAACCTTTGTTAAGCCAAGCTACAGAGTCTTGTAAGAGATTTTCCTGGCAAAAAGGATATACCGCAGGGGAAAGGGATACTAAAACTTGAGGTTTGATAGTTTTTACTTGTTGGTACAGTCTGCCTAAAAAATCTGTCAGCAGATCGGCACGCCATTGTATCCATTGTTTGTCTTTGCAGTTGCTTGGAGGCTGTTTGCCAAATTCTGCTTGATATTTAGCAACGGTTTGGGGGTCATAACCTGCGGTGTTGGGCATTGCTGGCAAGCGATCGCATCCTTGTATGCCATCCACATCGTAGTTAGTCACGATTTCTGCTACCAAATCCAATATGAATTGCTGCACGTCGGGATTAAAACCATTCATCCAGGTTAAGCCACCATGTCTGACTAGTTTTCCCTGGCGATCGATCGCTTGCCAATTGGGGTATTTTTTGAGAATCTGTCCGCCACTGAGTAAATGGGAAGCAGCAAAACCATATTCCAACCAAGGAATGACTTTAATCTCATGTTTTTGAGCAGCAGTAATAATCTCTTTTAAAGGATCTCGTTGTTGCTCTCCATAAAAAGGTGCGATCGCGGCTAATCTATAGCGAGTCATTACTGGGGAAGGATAAAGGGTATAACCCCTCGTCCAAACTACGGGAAAAATATAATTAAAGCCATAATCTGCCAAAAAAGAGATCGCCTCTTCGATATTCTCTAATGACTCTAAAACTTGACTGTGGGGACGATTGGCAATCCAAACCCCAAGAATTTCCATAGATTTGTCTACCATGATGGATTAAGTTTGGTTAGCAAAAAATATTGCAGCTAGGATAATTAAACCTAACAAAAACAAAGGAACTAATAAATCCATAGGCGCGATCGCAGAATTATTCACAGTAGAAATTATTTGTTAAACATAAAATAGATGATTCTGATATCTTGTTTGTTGTCAGGAGTATAAATTATTAAACTATGGGGTTAGCAATTATCGGTTGTGGGTACGTTGGTAGTGCTGTGGCTCGTAGATGGCATGAAAAAGGAGACATAGTTACGGTAACTACTACTAGCCCCAGCAAACAAGGAAAGTTGCAAAATATCGCTTCAAAAGTTGTCGTGACTACAGGAGAAGATTTAGCTGCTTTAAAACAAGTAGTGGCAGATAAAGAAGTAGTTTTACTAAGCGTGGGTGCGAAACAAAGATCTGTAGAAGCATATCAGCAAGCATATCTAGAAACCGCTAAAAATGCGATCGCGGCAATTCGAGCCACCAAAAGCGTCAAGCAGCTTATTTATACTAGCAGTTATGGCATCTTGGGCGATCGCGCGGGAGGAGTTGTCGATGAAACTGCCATTCCCAATCCTAAAGATGAATACGGCGAAATATTAGCTAAAACCGAATCAATATTATTATCCATACCAGAAACCGAGTTTAAAACCTGTATTTTGCGCTTATCGGGTATCTATGGCGAAGGTAGAGAATTAATTAAGATTTTTGGCAAAATGTCAGGCATGACAAGACCTGGAAACGGACAGCGTTATAGTAATTGGGTTCATCTAGAAGATATTGTCGGGGCGATCGATTTTGCTAAGGAAAAACAACTCCAAGGCATCTATCATTTAGCTAGCGAAGAAGTATTGACAGTCAAAGAATTTTTGAGACGATTATTTGAGGCACACAATTTACCAGGAGTTACTTGGGATGATTCGGACGAGCCTCTACGTTACAATATGAGGCTATCCAATCAAAAAATCAAGGACGCTGGCTATAAGTTCGTTTATCCCAAGATAAAATTTAGCTAAGACAAGAGGTAAGCAAAACATGAGTAGTATTCCCCAAGATAGCAAAGACCAAATATCAGAGGCAGAAGCGCAAGAATTGATGCGATCGCTCTTACATAAAGAAGGAACTTGGGTGGAATGGGGACAAGTATGTCAGAAATTACAAAAAGCTGGCTATAGTCCCCAACAAATTTTTGAGGCTACGGGATTTCAAAACAGCCAACAAAACCTAGTTATTGTTGCCTCTCAAGTATTTGGTAACTTGGTCGATAAAGGAGTCGCACCAGAAGTTTTAGAATATTTCAAAGGTCCTCGTAGCGATGTCTTACACGAATTTAGATTCTTAAACCAAACTCAACGGGTAGAAGCGGCTCTTTTAGCTTATTACAAACGTTTGGATATTGATGGCGCGCATCTAGTAACCAAAGCGATCAAAGATGTTTCGCGGATGTCTCAATTACCCGAAGCCTTTACCGATTGTCCTGGGGATTGGGTGGCATACTTATCTTGGAAGCGAGCTAAAAGCCAAAAAGACCTACAACAGCGATCGCGTTTAATCGCTCAAGGTCTAAAATTTGCTGATTCTCAATCTGCCAGAGAAGCCATTGAAAAACTATTAAGCGATTTTAGTATAGTTAAAGCTGTTTCAGAGCCACTACTACCTTTATATCGTTTAGAAATAGAAGAAGCATTACCCCGCATTGTACCCTTAGCTGGTAAATATCCCCTCAATCGGGAGCAAATAGCAGCAGTACAGCAGGTAGAAATCCAACAACCCTTTGGCAATATCGATGCTAGCGGTGGCAGCTATGTCCCCATTCCTGGCTGGCAAGTAGTCCTCAAAGCTCAAGATCCCGTAGCTTATTTATGTAAAAGCGATCGCTTGCCCAAATCTTTATCGGGCAGAGTAGAAGAAGTTTTAATCGTTTTAGATCGAGCTAATACTACTTGGGATGTCAACAGCTATTTCGTGGTGGAAATAGACGGCAATCTAGAAATACGCTGGTTTGAAACTCAACCCACAGAATCTATTGTCGGACAATTGGTATTAGTTTTGCGTCCTAAGAAAATTTTAGACGAAAATAATATTATCGAACCCTGGCAGATGGACGATTAACATTGAACATTGAACATTGAACATTGAACATTTATGTAGTCTGAAAGATGTTCTGCACCATTGGTTTATTTACTGATGCGGCGGCGCGGTCTAATTCTGCTACTTCTCCACTATCGAGTTGCCAATCTTGGGCGGAGATGTTTTCTCGCGCTTGTTTGACATTTTTTGCCCCAGGAATGGGAATTGCCCCCTTGGCAATACACCAGTTGATTGCTACTTGTGCCATTGTTTTATGGCGATATAAAGCGATCGCCTTTAAGCAATTTAGTATGGGCTTGGATTCGGGGACTAAGCGTTTGAATAGTAACCCCCGCAAGCCTTGGGGATAAGTACTGGAATTGGTATATTTTCCCGTCAGAATGCCCAAACAGAGGGGACTATAGGCAATTAGCTTAATTCCTAATTCGTCGCAGGTTTCTTTAATTCCTAATTTTGTAACGGGGTAAGTAGATAGCAAAGAATACTGTACTTGTAGAGTAGCAATGGGGACACCGCGATCGCTAAATTTCTGATGAATCTTTCTCAATCTCTTCGTACCATAGTTAGAAAGACCGACTCCTTTGATTAAACCCCGATCGTATAAATCCGCCAAACCATCTAACAATTGCCATTCCTGCCAGGGAAAATAATTAGCTGTAGACCAGTGCATCTGAGCTAAATCCACTCTACCCATTCTTTCTATAGAAGCTTTACCCGCTTCTACCATTGACTTAGAAGTTAGTCGCCAGGATAAGCAGCAAGCTTAGTAGCCAAACAGATTTTATCTTGATTAACTCCTCGATATTCGCGATCGAACTTTCCCAGCAATTTTTCGCTTTGTCCGTTTAATTTTCCCGTGCCATAGGAATCTCCTGTGTCGAATAATGTCACCCCATTACTGACACAAAGATTAAATACCTCTTGTAATTGAGCGTCCATACTCTCATCGTATCCCCACAACAAACGATTACCCCAAGCCCAAGTACCACAACCCATAGGGGGTAAAGTTAATTTCTCTTTAGTTGACATCATAAAAATGAATATTAATCAAAAAAATTGTTTTAGTTACTCATACATTTTTTAATAGCTAAAAATTAACCCAGAAAATGTATTTTTAAAATATTAGGAAAAGTCTATTAAAACTACTATATTGTGAAAACCAGCGAGCAGCAGAAGATAGAACAACAAAAACCCAAATCCAGCCTAGGACTAGAAACTATTCTCAAAGCGATCGCTTTATTGATAGCTATTGCTATTTTCCTTAGAGGCTGGATTGATGTTGATGGTACGTTCGATACTTGGGGCTATCATTTACCCTTTGCAGCGAGGATTTGGGGGATAGTGCCAGCCGAACAATTTATCAATATGGAGGAGAGATTTCGCGGTTTTCCTCTTTTGGGACAGTTTTTTCAGGGTTTTTTCTGGTTTATTACTCAAAGAATTCAAGCTGCTAACTTAGTGGGTTATTGCAGTTTGATTTTGTATTGCTATTTTTTAAAAAGTTATTTCCAAGCCCCCTATTATCTTACTCTCCTCAGTTTGCTAGGCGTTCCTTTAATCCAAGCTCATGCTGTTAACTGTTATGTGGATTTGCTAGCTAACATTTTTCTCGCCATGACAATTATGATGGCGTATGTTTTGTTTAAAAAACAAGATTTACCATCTCCCAAAGATTTACTAGTAATATTTTTAGCTAGTTTTGGTTCTTCTAATACTAAACCTCAATTAGAACCTTTAGTATTTTTAGTCTTACTATTTATTGCTGTCAGGATTATTTGGCTGCATTGGCAAGTAAATCGCAAACAGTTCAATTCTTGGTTGAGCAAAGCAATTCCTCTAAGCTTAATAGCTTCCTTATTAATCTTTGCCACCCCCATAAAAAATATCGCAATTCATGGCAATCCTTTTTATCCCGTGCGGATCGAAATTGCAGGAAAAGTTCTCAATCATGCTTTGCCTTTATATCAAGACTCTCCTGGCTACTTAGCCGATGCACCCAAAGCCCAACGCTGGCTTTACTCAATACTCGATGTCAACTCAGCATACTGGAATCACGATCTATATAGTGCCAATCCCGATCGCAACCGCATGGGAGGCTTTTTTGGGGCGTATATGGTAATTCAAGTATTGCTCTTAATCTATTTTAATCTTACCAATCCCAATTCCGATACCCGTACAGCAGGATTAACATTATTAGTGATGTCTGTTGTTGCTGCTAATTTTCCTCAGTCCCACGAGTTACGTTACTTTATGTATTGGGCGATCGTAACGATTTCGTTAAATTTATTTTTAATTCAAAAATATCAAAGTAAATTTATCAAACCTCGCTATTTAGGTTCGATCGCTTTAATTGCCATAATCATAGTTGGGATTAAAACCAATTATGTTTATTTAAAGCCTAATTTTCATTCCCTAGAAAGATTTAAAACTATCAAACTTAACTTAAACGTAATTAATAAAATTAACCCAGGAGATAATATTTGTATGCCGAAAAGTTATCCCTATACTTTTGCTTATACTCCCTGGTTTCATCCAGAACTCGGGTATAAATACAGCATCCGCTCTGCTTACCGTCAACCTTGCGCGCCAACGGACAAAATAATTAATCTTAAAGAAAGCTAAGTTTGGATTCAAATAAAAACTCTGAGAACAATGATTTGACCTAATTACTTAGCCTTCTAAACTGTTTGATTTTTACTGATGCTAAAATTGGGTTGAATTAAAATTTTGGGTTGAATTAAAATTGATTACTAGCGATCGCCATTAATAAAATCACGCTTACACTAGTAAAAACTAGGAGTATAGCTAATGAAATTGATTGTCCTAAGTTAGAAGCAGATTTCATGATTTTTTTTAAAAAATAAGTTAATTAACTATAGTTGAAATCAAAGATACTGGTCTGCCTTGTTTGAAAAAAGCTTGGGGATCGAACTAATCAAGAGTTATCGAGCTTTTACTTTGATTTTTAAACTATATATTTCAATCTTAGCTAAACTATTATTTTAGGCTTAAAAATCGATACTTTAGTTAATATAAGTTTGTATACTGCAACATTATATTTTTTGTCTAAATTGTAGATCGACTACTTACAGCCGTTTTCATTTGAATAGCTCTCTGGGAAAATTTACTAGTTCGTAGTTTTTAGTTTTTAGTTCTTAGTTCTTAGTTCTTAGTTTTTAAAGTTTAATTATGTGGTCTACCCATGTGAAAAGCGC
>NZ_JBZNBU010000373.1:0-1139 GCF_058530065.1 Waterburya sp.
CCCCCTCCCCGCGCACCGCTAACTTAATTTTGTACTGCTATAAATCCCCGAACAAAGCAACACCACAGAAGGGGGTGAGTTTTGAATGAAAATGAAATTTCGTGCAATAGCAATAATACTGCTATCACTTACATTTATCATGCCTACAGATTTAAGTAGTCAAGCTAGTGAAGCGGATGAGCTATTTAGTCTTTGCTCCAAGTTTCCCCTTAATTCTAAATGTAAAGACTATACAGTACCTATTTCCCTCAAAAATCGATCGGGAGAAGAAGCATTATGTCTTTTGGGCGATCGAGAAGAATCAGAAAAATGTAAAGTTTTACTGACAGAACAATTACTAACATTTTATGTGGAAACAGGGAAAGGAATAAATGTTTTAGATGGAGCTAAAGATACTAAAGAAATAGCTTTTCCTATTAAGACGATCGAATCTTTTTCTTATTCCGAAAAAAAGAAAACTGATGTAGGTGCAGTTATTGCTTTTGGTCTTTTAGGGCTACTTTCTCAGAAAAAAACTTCAACTTTTAACATTCATTTCAACCCGATAGAAAAAACAGAAGAAGTAAAAACAACAGAAATACTGCCTTCAAGAGCTATTTTTGTAGTCAAGAGAAAAGTTGGTAGAACAATGCGTAAAGATATCGAGCAGCAAACAAATTTAGTTGCAGATATTATAGATATCGAATAACACTCAAGTTAAAAATCTTGATGTCAATAGCGAAAAAGAAACATAGAAGTCCTCTTAACTATTAAATCTAGTCCAGGAAGACCAACTTTAATCTCTCTAGAAGCGATCGCGACGTGGGTTGTTCGATCGGTAATTCTTGAATATTCAGAGAAATCGATTAATCTTATTTTTCGGGATTAGAGGCGATTTCTTGTAATTCCAACAAGCCAACAAACCCTACAAAAAAAGTATAAATGCCATAGGTTATAAAATTCTTATGACAGGCATTAGCTTGCCAAGCAGCGGTCGCACCTTCAACTAGATGTCCTATTAAAGCCACACTAGCTAACCACAAAACAGGATAGAGTCGATCGGGGAAAGAAGCATCAGTTAACCGTAAATACATCTGCCAAATTTCTAACCCCAAAGCGCAGGTAATTAAAATAGTAGATGTTATTTTAATTAGAGAAAA
>NZ_JBZNBU010000374.1:0-1560 GCF_058530065.1 Waterburya sp.
GCGATCGCTCAACCAGGGATGGGGAATATCTTTACTCGATCGCTCTCCTGAAGGGGCAACTGTATTAGGATCGCTATGGTTGATAATAATTCGTTCCATCAACGCACCATAATTAGAGACTACTACCCCTTGTCCCGCTTGTTCTAATTCCTGTAATACTGGAGCTTCTACCTGGAGATTGTAAGCAAAATCCGCATCCCCCGTTTGCAATACCGCCCTAGCTGCGGAAGTGGCATCTCCACCCCCTTTTAGTTCGATTCTCTCAAAACCCAATGTTTCTGCTTGACGAAATTCGGGATTGGGTTCGTAAATTACAATATCCCCTGGTCTAAAATCTGTTACTCGATATGCCCCAGTACCTATGGGCTTCAGGTTGGCTGCTGCTTCCCTAGCATTTGCCCCGTTGTAATTTTCGTAGATATGTTTGGGTAAAATAGATCCTTCTGCCCCTACAAAAATCAACGACCAAGCGGGATTGACATCTTTGAAGTTAATCTTAACTGTATGGTCGTCGATCGCTTCGACACTTTCTACTACTTCATAAGTACCTGCTGAAGTTGCGGCAACTTCGGAATTTGTAATAAATTGGTGGGTAAAAACTACATCGGCTGCGGTGAATGGTTGTCCGTCAGACCATTTAATTCCCTGTTTAAGCTTCCAAGTAACTGACTTACCATCTTCGGCTACCCCTCCGTTTTCGCGTGTTGGTATTTCGGCTGCTAAAAAGGGTACGAGATTTCCCTCATTATCAAAACTAGCTAAAGGTTCGAGGGTAATACGACTGGCTTCGGCATCTTTAAAACCTGTAGAAAGATGGGGATTGAGAATTGTTGGTGCTTGCCAATAAAGCAATTTGAGAGTGCTACTATCTTGTTGTCCCCCCGATGTGGAAGTTGGACTCCCACAAGCACCAATAGCAACAGTCAAACTTAATAATATAGATAATTTAGCCAGCAACTTCATATCGATTTTTCTCTACCAGTTTCCATTCTGGATGATATTATATGAGCTTTTTGTTAGATAGTTTGTGGTTAGTTAGTACGGTCGTTTCATGAAACGACCGTACATTTGTCAGTTGCTAGTAGCTAATTGTTAATTCTAATTAAAATAAAAACAATATCTAAATTTACTTATCTCCCAATCTCCAAGTCTCCCAGTCCCGTCTTCGCGAGATAATATCTCCTCGTCCCTAAGTCACTCTTCATATGAAACTTTCTCAAATCAGATCGTTTGTGGCAGTAGCCAAATATGGTAAATTCAGCCAAGCAGCAATTGAATTAAACCTTACCCAGCCTACGGTAAGCCATGCGATCGCATCCTTAGAAAATGACTTAGGGGTACAGTTACTCCATAGAAGTAAAAAAGGAGTTAGTCTCACTCCCGCAGGAGAAAGCATTTTAGCCCATTGCGATCGCGTCCTGGATGCGATCGCCGATATTCAACAAGAAGCCAATCGTTTTAAAGGTTTGGATACGGGAAAAGTCAAAATTTCTGCTTTTCGCGGCGCAGCAGCCCAATTATTGCCTAAAATAAAAGCCGATTTTAAAATTCAATACCCCC
>NZ_JBZNBU010000375.1:0-1279 GCF_058530065.1 Waterburya sp.
ATTTGTCAATACTAAAAAGATAGTGAGATTAAGTTATCTTCAATTATATGAACTGGTTACTATTAGCTGTTGGTGGAGTTGGTTCGGGAATATTATCGGGTTTGTTAGGTATTGGTGGGGGATTTATTATTGTTTCTCTATTAGTAGCTTCGGGCTACTCTCCCATTCAAGCAGTAGCTACTAGTAGCTTAGTCATAGTCTTAAGTTCCAGTACTGGTAGTTTTTATAATTGGCGCAATGGCTATCTAGATCTAACCAGAGTAATGTATATCGCCATACCTGCGATCGTCGCTGCCCAGTTGGGAGTATACATGGCAGTCAAAATACCCGACTATGCTTTGCTGGTTATTTTTAGTCTATTTTTGATCGTCAATATTTTTTTAATTCAGTTACGCAAAAAATTGGTAGCAGAACAAAAGCAAACTCACAATTCTCTAAATCCAATTCTTTCTAAAGTCGCAACGGGAAGCATTGCAGGATTTTTAGCAGGGTTGTTAGGAGTTGGTGGTGGTGCAATTATGGTGCCTTTACAAATGTTGCTTTTACAGGAAAACATCAAAGTGGCAATTCGCACTAGTTTGGGGGTAATTGTTGCAGCGACAATCTCTTCTTCTATCGTTCATGCAACTCAAGGTAATGTTCTATTTCTTGAAGGTTTAACTTTAGGGATTGGTGGGATGTTAGGCAGCCAATTAGGAACAAGAGTTTTACCCAAATTAGCTGATTCTTTAGTTAGTAAGATTTTTGTCGTGTTTTTAGCCAGTATGGCAATTTTAAACCTATGGCAAGCTTGGAATAGTTATCAAAGTAGTGTCGTTTAACCCATAAGCTGCAAACAAATAATTCAAACAATTATCGTAGAAAAAACAAATGTACTATAGATTTTCTAGTTATATAACAAAATTGCATTACCAGAAGTAATTGCTTGTAAATATATCGGTATCGACAAATATTTTTGTACTAAAAATAAGGCGATCGCTTGTTCTTAAATCCATTTATTCACGCATTGCGATCGCATTATCAAAAATAATTGCTTATAAATATATCGTTATCGACAAATACTTTTGTACTAAAAATAAAGCGATCGCATTTATTAAATCAATCCATTCATCAGAGCGATCGCATTACTAAAGTAATAATCTGTAAATATATCGTTATCGACAAATACTTTTGTACTAAAAATAAAGCGATCGCATTTATTAAATCAATCCATTCATCAGAGCGATCGCATTACTAAAGTAATAATCTGTAAATATATCGTTGTTGCTAAATATATTTG
>NZ_JBZNBU010000376.1:0-2192 GCF_058530065.1 Waterburya sp.
CTAGATTTTTGGGTCTGATATCTTCTTGTATGTATGATCTACTACAAATACGTCAACTCATAGGATCTCGGACAAAAAAAAGTGCGATCGCGATCGCACTATAATTATGTTTTTATGCTACTTGACTGCTCTGGCTCAAAATTTAATTAAGTTTCTATCAAGAAGCTGAATTCAAGTTTATTTTTTGAATAGATATAACAGATAAACCCATCCTAATTCTCCATCAAGATGCACTAAATTAATAATCACTAAATGATGTCAAAAAATGAGAAATAAATTTAAGGTAGAAGTGCAGGAAAGTGTAGAGCAACTAAAACACTAACTACAATATGCCACAACTGGTGGCAATAAAAAAAAGATTATCAATGCTGTACTGGGTTAAACAAAATGCGATCGCAATGTACTACTCGAAGTATCTACCGCTTAGAGATATTTGATTTTATTGGCAATATTTTGCTCTGTTTCTTTGAGTTTGTGCTGAAGATAAGTGGCGATTCTATTACTTCGGCGATCGCTTTCCTCGTCCTTTTCGCAATAAAAAATATCAATATTTGAGACTAATTTGGAACTCTTAAATAATTTATTTACCTATTAACTAAAGAGAGTCAAGTAAAAACATAGCAATACTTGACTCTCTCAATAATTAGAATGTGTTAAATTTATGAGTGCAATTATGGTTTAGAAACTAGATAAAAATTGCTTCCTACATTATACCCAACTGACCGAGAATTCCTTGACCAGTAAAGTATTCAGTAGCTACTGCAATAATAAACCCTAGCATAGGTAAACGACCGTTCCAATTTTCTGCAAATTGAGTAAAGCCGAATTTGTTTCCTTGGTTTTCCATCAGTTTTGACCTCTATTTGTTGTTTACTTAGTTTATGTATTTATATTAATAAATTTAAAAATTTATTGCCACATGATTGACAGAAAACAAGTACTTAATGTCAAAATCCCCTGACTAGAAACCGTAAGTTAGACCAAATCCTCCTAGTTCAGTTGTTGCTTTCGGGCAATTTTTGGGAGTGGATAGATAATTGCTTGGTAGTGTCTTAAGGTTAAATGGCTATTGCGAACCAATATCCCAAATCTTTGATTTAGGAGGGGTCGCTAGTCCTTGAGAGGAAAAAGTTTCTGAGGCGTGAAAACTAGATAAAAATCCCCTGTCCTAACAGGTTGTTAATAATTGAAATTTGCGCTCCTGTGATTTGATTGAGTTTGGCAGTGAATTCTTCTCCTACATCTCCTACTGCCAAGTTATGACCGTGTATAAAAATACGAGGCAATTTGACCAAATCAACCGATTTGTTTTTAATAAACCATTGGCTCATTTCTAAACTATAAGTATTCAGAGTATTGAAACTAAGTTCGCTATTACCTAGATAAATACAGCCAGGTAAACCCGATGAAAAAATATGAAGTTCCCAGCAATTACTTTGCTTAAGTATTTCACTAATTTCTTTGATTCCATCATCTTCTGAGCCAATAATAATAACTCTAGCTGTAACTGCGACCTTCTGAATAAGACTCGTCCAATTGGTAAGGCTAGTATCTATAAAAACTATAGTTTTAGAATGATGGTTTTTAATTGGGACTAGGTTATTTAGAGCTTGGGGCGATTGAAATGACATGATGTAATTCGCTATAGCTAAGTATTAATTAAATGTTTTTTCCATCTCTATGGTTTATCCATAGGAAAATTAACTAACCAAGTAAATTATTAATAAAATTATTTAAAAACCTTTATTAAATAAGGAATTAGATATTGCCTGTATTGCAATACAAAATCAGAAAAGACAAAATATTGACTTGTTTTTTACTCCTCCATTCAAAAGATTACACTTTTTTGATTTCGTCAAACTTCAGAGAGCTTGCACTTAACAAAGTCTTTAACAAGATAGGGTCGTTTATAAAGTCGAGATAAAGAGAACTTTTGATGACTAGGAGATGAGGAGATATTATCCCGCTTGACGGTTTACCCTTAATTATCCCGCCCTGACGGCTTGCCCTCGTATGGGGGGACGAATGGGGGGACTGAGAGACAAAGAAAAGTGTAGCTAATTACAATGTAAGTACCTAAGCAGAATTAGTTACACATTTGGGAGACGGGGAGACTGGGTGACTAGGAGATATTATCCCGCGAAGACGGGACTAAGAGACGGGGGGATTAGGTGCTACTACCTACTACCTGC
>NZ_JBZNBU010000377.1:0-2348 GCF_058530065.1 Waterburya sp.
CTAAACTCCCCATCATCAAACAGAATACTACTGGCAGTGGAACCAAAAAACGAACCACCAATATCTAACCGTGCATTTTCGCCAAAGATAATACCTGCTGGGTTGATAAGGAATAAGCTGGCGCTCCCATTGGCTCGAATTAGTCCATCGATGTTAGAGACGCTACCGCCCGTCACGCGACTGAAGATATTGGCGATACTGTCAGCGTTATTAAAAAAGGCTTCATTATTAGTAGGAACGGAAAAATCTTGGAAGCTATGGAAGAGATTACTCCCTCTGGTTTCCCCTCCCGTTATTTCTGCCACATTACCATTTTGGTTTACTTGAGTGTTGACCGTTCCATCAGTAGTGACTTGATTGACTTGAGCGGAGGTTGCAGTAGTCGTAGCATATAAATAGCCAAGGATACAACAAGATAGACGCAATAGGTGAGATAAAGCTTGTGACACGGCAGTATGACGACAGAGCCAAGAAATACAGTTTCAAGAATACTATCATTGTTAGAAATTTTTGAGTTCGGTTTTAATTTGTTTTCTCCTTTTATTCTTATTTCTCAAAAAATCGTAATATTGCCGAAACTTAATTTTGGGAGCGTTCGGATTTAGTATGACTATAATTCCTCTACTTTTGTGTTCGATCTTGCCCAATTGGTAAAAGAGAGATGGCTCAATCTCGACGAACTAAAAGATTTTAAACCAGAAGTGCGGTCAAAAATATCGACATTAGCACGAATGTAAGTGGCAACGCCATTTAATAAAGTCACTTAATACAACCAAATATACAATCTACAAGAGTTGGAGCTATGAGCTATTTGAGTTTTTGCCCAACTCTTTTTTATCTAGAGAGAATTTTTTACTGGATTAACTCAATACATCGTCTCTGTGTACCCTATATTCCCCCTCCTGGGGATGCGGATTTTGCAATAGTCAAAACTACGGTACTATCGGCAAAGAAGTCGCAAATTGGCTCACAGTCTGTCATCTACAGCTAATCGCTCGCTCGACAGACTGTAATATTCTGGAACTTCAGTACGAATATTTTGAGAGAGGACGAATACTAATGGCTTACGAATTACCATCACTTCCTTACGATTACACGGCACTAGAACCTGTAATTTCTAAAAGCACTTTAGAATTTCATCATGATAAACACCATGCTGCATATGTCAATAAATACAACAATGCAGTTAAAGATACGGAATTAGACAGCAAACCAATTGAAGAAGTTATTAAAGCAGTAGCAGAAGATAAGAGCAAAAGCGGACTGTTTAATAATGCTGCTCAGGCTTGGAATCATACTTTTTACTGGCAATGTATGAAACCTGATGGCGGTGGCACTCCTTCTGGAGAATTAGCCAAAAAAATTGAGGCCGATCTTGGTAGTTATGAACAGTTTGTTGAAGCGTTTAAGAATGCAGGTGCGACTCAGTTTGGCAGCGGTTGGGCTTGGCTAGTCTTGGATGGCGATACCCTCAAAGTTACTAAAACCCCTAATGCCGATAATCCATTAACCAAGGGACAAGTTCCTTTGCTCACTATGGATGTTTGGGAACACGCCTACTACCTCGATTATCAAAACAAACGTCCTGCTTACATCGATGATTTTATCGGTAAGCTAATCAACTGGGATTTTGTCTCTCAAAATTTAGCTGCTGCTTGAATAACAAAACATAAGCGGATATTCGAGCGAGTATCCGCTTGGTTAATTTTATTTTCAAAGTAATTATGGACAGAGGCAAAAATAAACAAAACCACCGCGTTCCTCAATGGCAGTTAAATAAAATGATGCTCTTAATTATTGAAAGATGGCAAGAAGTTTGGGAAATTGTTGAGGCAAGAGACGAAGACAAGAATTTGAAAAACCGAAATTAGCTGTCATCTTGCGCCATTGTATTTTACCGAGATAAATAATGATAGAACCTCATTATCCTCAAATTATTCTTTCCTTTACTTATCGTGATTGCAAAATTGAGATCGATCGCGATGAATTAGATGGACATGGTATCTATTCTGCTTGGGTCAATCACAAACAAGGTTGTGCTGTTGCAGTTCCTCGTGCCACAACTTCTATGGATGCAATTAAAAGAGCCAAACAATGGATAGATATAAATCTATAGTGTATGTAAGCAATTTTGTTTAAATTAAGCTATCCTAATCTAACTAAATAAACATTAGCGATCGCCCTAACCAAACCGCGATCGCTTCTTGATGTAGTCCTAAAAAATATAGCGGAGCCTAAAGGGTACCCCCATCTCTTGGGCGACGCGAAGGACGCGGAGCTAATCCTTTAGGGCTAGTGCTTTAGTGCAAGCCGCTCCGCATATATCCCTTTAGGGACAAGCTAAATAG
>NZ_JBZNBU010000378.1:0-3855 GCF_058530065.1 Waterburya sp.
AGTACCGCAGATGGTACTGCCATTGCTGGTGAAGACTACGTCGCACAACCTGAAGGCACAGTTACTTTTGAGGCGGGTCAAACCACTCAAACCATCAATGTGCAAATCATTGGGGATGACATCCTCGAAGAACCCGATACGGAAACCTTCTTGGTCAATTTAACTAGCCCCGATGAGGGGGTAGAATTTATTAACAACCAAGCCACTGGTACGATTATTGATGATGATGACCCTCCTGTTATTCCTGAAATATCTGTTACCAATGCTGAGATAGAAGAAGGAAATGAAGGCGATAGTAATAACCTCACCTTTACGGTCTCTCTATCTGAAGCCAGTACTGAACCAGTAACAGTCAACTACACAACGGCAGATGGTACAGCTATTACTGGTGAAGACTATCAAAGCAATGAAGGAACCTTAACTTTTGCTCCAGGAGAAACCAGTCAAATAGTTAATGTGGCTGTGATTGGAGACACACTAGATGAAGATGATGAAACAGTTTTATTCAATCTTAGTGGTGCTGAAGGTGCTACCATCGCTGAACAATCTCCTACAGGCACAATCATTGATGATGATACTAACCAAGCACCTACAGCAGTAGACGATATTACTCAAACCACTGTCAACACTGCTGTCAATATTAATGTCTTAGAAAACGATACAGACCCCGATGAAGATGAATTAAATATCACAGATTTTACTCAGCCTGCAAATGGTACGGTAGCCGAAAACGAAGATGGCACATTTACCTATACTCCCAACAATGACTTCGCAGGAGAAGATAGCTTTACGTACACTGTCTCGGATGGGACTGATACTGCTACAAGTACGGTTACTGTTAATGTTGAACCTCCTGAAAGCCCTGAAAATAGAGAGCCTATTCCTAATTTAGTCACACAACCAATAAATTCTGTAAGCAATTCTGAAGGCGATCTAATCGTGGGTACAGAAGACAACGATTTACTGAATGGAACTGCTAACGCCGACTCTTTTGAAGGATTAGGCGGTAACGACATTTTGGATAGCGGACAAGGTGACGATATTTTAGATGGTGGACAAGGTAACGATACTGCTATTTACCAATTCGACGCAGGTGGGATTAACGTTAATTTAAATTCTGGTAGTGCTACTGATGGCTTTGGAAATACCGATACTTTGATCAGTATTGAAAATATTGTTGGCTCTGAATTCGATGACAATATAACTGGAGATGGTCAAGACAACAAACTCACAGGAAGAGACGGAAACGACACTATTAATGGTGATAATGGTGATGATTTTCTAGTTGGGTTTTCAGGAGAAGATATTTTGGATGGCGGACAAGGTAACGATACTTTTGTTTATGTTTTCCCTGAAGATGGTATTGATACTATTCAGAACTTTGAAGTCGGTACTGACACGATTCTAATTTTAGGAGCTAACTTTCCAGGAGAACTATCAGCAGGCACGTTAAATGATATATCCCCTAATCAATTTTTTATTGGGAGTGGAGCTACAACAGCTAACCATCGATTTATTTACAATAATGCTAATGGGCAACTTTTATTCGATCAAGATGGTAACGGCAATGCCCCATCACAAATACTTGCTACTCTATCTGGAACTCCAGAACTGACTTCAGGGGATATTGAAGTCATTTGATTTTTATAAATCAAAGGTAAAAGATATTTATTCATATTTCTATTTAAGAGGAATTATCATTTGAGTGCCGATAATTCCGTCTATCGGCAATAAATGCGATCGCTTTTCATTTCTACAAAGAGTGCTTTATGAGTCAACCCTCATGACTCCCCCAAAATATTATTGGTTTTTCGCGATCTTACGTAATTTCAGCTAATAACTAATAACTTTTTACAACCAAATTAAATTTACTGAGAATGAAATTTGGGATAGAGCATAGCTTTGACTGGGCGTTTTTCGATGAGATGTTGTTGAATAATTTGAGCTACTTCATCGGGGTGAACTTCGGAGTACCAAACCGAATCTGATTTGACCAAAACCATTGGTCCATTACCGCATTCTCCCAGACAAGGAACGGAAATTAATTCGACATTTGGGGGTAAATTTTGTTGAAAATTAGCAAACACGCGATCGCAATCGTATTTACGACAACTGCGCCCCCGACAGACTATCAATATTTGTTTGGCTGAATTGGACGATTCTGGCGGCAATGATTCTAAAGAATTTGTCAGAGGTAATCGGACTTCAGATTCCATCAGTTCTTCGATAACGCTAAATTTTTAAGCTTATTAACTATTATTAGCAATTTTTTATTCAGATAGAAGCATCTTGTTACTATCGATCGCTGGTTAAAAAAATAAGAATTTCAAACAATATTAAGTTTAAAGTTTAATTTTTACTGCCAAATATTAACTTTTGGCACTTATGAGTATATCGACTAAATGTGAGTGCTAGCTTAATTTCTAGTGAATCTTAAATTTAGAACCATCTCTGTGATGCAAAACTACAATATATTCTTCATATTCTTCTAATATCTTCTAAATTCAATTCATAACGCAATTTTATTTAACCAAGGAAGTAGCAAGTGGTAACAATTTCTCATCAATCTCAACCGACAGCTAAAGAACACCATCACCATAATGAATCCGAACACAACAAAAGCGAACGAGTGGCAGTCTTGCTCATGGGTTATGGCGAAGTAGAAAGCTACGAAGATTTTGCCAACTATAACGAACAAGCTTTAAATCTGTTGACTGCAAAGTTTGCCCCCGTGCCTACCTGGATTTATCCTGCGATCGCCAAATTATTGGCTATTTTCGATCTACACGAATGGAGTCACCAACACGACAACTTCATTTCACCCCACAACGCCATTTTTGAAGAACAAAGAGCGGGAATTGAAAAAGAACTACAAGCCACTTGGGGAGAAAAAGTCAAAGTTTTTAAAGCGTTTAACTTCTGCGCCCCCCATTTACCCGAACAAGTACTGGCAGAAATCGAAAATCAAGGCTTCGACAAAATCTTGATCTATCCCTTGCTAGTGGTAGATTCTATCTTTACTAGTGGCATTGCCGTAGAGCAAGTTAATAAGGCTTTAGCAGGTCAAGCTGATAGTGAATCTCATTGGCTAAAAAGTTCTCGCTATATACCTTCCTTCTTCGACAAACCAGACTATATTAAGCTACTAGCACGAATGGTAGAAGAAAAGATCGAAGCAGAATTAGCCCAAGGGCATTTAGCCTCCCAAATTGGCATTATTCTGATGAATCATGGCTGCCCTCACAAAGCTAAGGGATTCACTTCGGGTATTGATGAAAGCCAAACTTTATACGAACTAGTGAGAAAGGAACTAATTAGTAAATATCCTCTAATTTCTGTCGGCTGGCTGAACCACGATACGCCATTAATTGAATGGACGCAGCCTAATGTCAAACTAGCAGCCCAAAATTTAATCGATCTCGGTGCAACGGCAATTGTAATGATGCCCATAGGCTTTGCTACCGAAAACCACGAAACTCTTCTAGATGTAGATCACATCATTCACCATCTGCAACACAAAAATTCGGAAGTTTCCTTTATTCAGATGCCTTGCGTTAACTCCCACCCAGATTTTATGCGCATGGCAGCAGAATGGGCAAAACCCCACATTGAAGCTTTGCTAGAAGAATCGGGTATGACTGTTAATCCCCAACTAGCTAAAGAACAAGCTCACCACCATCACCATCACCATCACTAATTTTTGTTAGGCAATTACTTAACATGAACTGCTACGACCTGCTTCGCGAGGTCATAGTATCTAAAAACCTCGGTCAATTCAGGGACGGTTTTATTCGTCCTATTAGCTTCCCGTCTCATAGGCTCATGCCTCCACCCCCTTGCCTTCGGCATCCCCCC
>NZ_JBZNBU010000379.1:0-7926 GCF_058530065.1 Waterburya sp.
AGCGATCGCTGTTAATTCATCCAAAGAGCTAATTGTTTCGTCCGTCTCGTCTCCCCAACGCTATTTAATAACAAATATTCTGCTAATTTTGCTTCATTTACACTTTCAAGCAGCGAACGTTGCAAGTTTACTAAATTACTCATCAATTCCGCAGAAATTCTTGCCATTAATTGCTCTACTATTTTTTATCCTTGTCAAGTATACAAATGATTGTCAGAATATTTTCAACTTACAGAGCTTTTTCCTGAAGATTTTAGGCGATCGCATTTTTCAAGGTATCAGATAGAGCGATCGCATTTTGCAGAGAAAAAAACCGTGTCGCGATCCGAAGGCTACGCGAAGCGTAATCGCTTTTCTGATGACTGTTCGGGCGATCGCCTTAAACTAAATTTGAGCTTAAAATTAGAATAGAAGACTAGCTCAAATCAAAGTTATGACTAGCATTAGAGAAGAATTAGACCGCAAGCTTAACAATCTATCTGCCGAACAACTCAATTTAGTTCGTCAATTTATAGATTCCATAGAAGATAAACAGCAAGAAATAAACCCAGAATATCCTCTTACTAATGAAGATATAGATCGCGTTGTCGAATCTTATCGCCAGCAAAATAAACAAAGACCAATTGGTTTAGCAAAAGGAGAATTTACTGTTCCCGATGATTTTAACGATCCTCTGCCAGATGAAATTCTCGATCTATTTAATAATCCTCAATGAGAATATTACTCGATACGCATATTTTTCTATGGCTTTTAGACGATGACAAACGTTTGTCAAAGCAATATCGTCAAATTATTCACGATTTGGATAACGAAATATTTTTAAGCGTTGTTTCTATCTGGGAATGTGTCATTAAATATCAAGTGGGCAAACTAAATTTCCCTAATTCTCCAGAAATATACCTACCACAAGAGAGACGAAAGCATTTAATCAAGACTTTGACTGTAGATGAAAATAGTATTACTAGATTGATTGGACTTCCCTTGATTCACAAAGATCCTTTTGACCGCTTGATTATGTCTCAAGCTTTGCAGCACAATCTAATAATTATGACTGAGGACAAATTAATACTGGCATATCCAAATATGCGGTTTTTCTAAAAATTTAGAATCGCATTTTTCAATACATAAAATAAGGCGATCGCTGGTAAGTAAAAGAGAAGACTAAAGTTGATAGATTACAATCATAAGAATAAAGATTCGCAGGCGTAAAATCAATATGGTTGCCATAGTTGAACAATCTACAGTTAACACTTGGATAACTGCTTCGTGGGATGAATACATTGAAAAAGCCGAACATCCTAGCTTGGAAAAGGCAAAAAGCTACTACCACCACGGTAAATATAGGATTGAAATGACACCCATTGGTAACGAACATTCTCAGGATCATTTTATTATTAACCATGCTGTTTATCTCTACGCAACCCTAAAAGGTATTCCTTTGACGGGAAAAGATAATTGTAGTTATCGTCTAGTCGGTATAAGAGAGTTTCAACCCGATCTATCCTGCTACGTGGGCGAAAATGCCAGTGCTATTCCCTGGGGAGTAGGAATAGTCAATTTAGATGATTATCCAGCCCCAGATTTGATTATCGAAGTTTCTAATATATCTCTGTCTGATGACTTAGGCGAAAAAAGATTACTTTATGAAAATTTGCAGGTTGCTGAATACTGGGTAATAAATGTGCTGGATATAGATATAATTGCTTTTGCCATCGCAGATGGTGGTAGTAAAAGAATTAGTCAGTCCCAGATTTTGCCAGGCTTGAAACTAGAAATCCTCACTGAAGCACTGCGAAAAAGTAGAGATACGAACCATACAGAAGTTGGTAGTTGGTTAATGCAGCAATTTAAACTTTAAATCAAACTGTTTAGAGCGATGCCTTTGGCTGATTTTGCGATCGCACTTTTTAATGCATAAGACAAACTGAATCTGAGCTTAAAATTTAGAATAGAAGACTAGCTCAAATTAAAGTCATGACTAGCATTAGAGAAAAAAGCGATGTTTTCGGTACAGCTTTCGCGGATCGCTTTTGTCAACACCTCAAGTAAAGCGATCGCATTTCCTAGCCAATAACAAATATCTAAAGGAGTTTAGGAAATCAAAGTAATATATAAATCTATAAATCTTCGTAAAGAGCGATCGCAATAAGAATGAAAAAAACAATATAATAAAGTAGTTCCAGAGTTTTGACTAAGGTAATTAATGTTTTTAAGAAATAAGTCCTAAATCAATTAGATTAATTAGCGATCGTATCGGTTCAAAATGTTGAATGCGTCCGTATATTTCATAAATAAGGATTAATAGCATGGCTCAAAAAAGTCAGATTATTCAGTGTCAATGTGGTGCTATTTATGTGACCAAGAAAACCAATTCTCAATATTCTTTTTGTTGTCCTGAATGCGGTCAATCTCCCGAACAAAAATCCAAACAAAATAGTTTCAATCGACATCAATCGGCGACCAAAAAAGGAGAGCGCACTAAACTCGGAGCTAAGCTACAATTTGTGACTAATCGATTTTCATTTTCTACAGTAGATCGTTATGGATATTTTAAACTAAATAATATTAAGCTTTTAGGCGCACAAATATACATACATTGGTTAGTATTAGCTGCTTCAACTTTGATTTTAGTTGTTTACAGGCAGAGTCTGATCGGTGTTGCTCTAGCGTTAATATCATACTTAGGCATTATTTTTATTCACGAAGTTGGTCATGCTGCTATGGCAAACAAAGTTGGCTGTAGAGTGCTGGCAATTAGAATTGCTCTAATTCACGGTGTATGCGAATATGAAGAACCGAGATATGAATTGGATGATATAAAAATAGCTTGGAGTGGGGTAGTATTGCAAGTAATGGTAGCAGCACTAGTTTTTTATCTATCTTCTTTGGGATTGGCTAATTATGTTTTTTTTGCACCAATTTTAGTATTTTTGGGATATTTTAGCTTATTAATCGTTCCTTACAATTTGATTCCACAAAAAGGATTTGATGGACATAAAGCTTGGCGTATAATTCCTTTTATATACAATCACTACTTTAAAAAATAACTATAGCTTAAATACTAAATGCAACGCTTAATCAAGCTGCTATTTATCTTTAGCATTCTATTATCTTTATTTATTATTTCACCTACCTTTTTAAGCGATCGCTTTGTATTTTATCCATTAATAAAAAATGGAGATGTTTTAAATCTATTCACACCTTTTGTTTTAATTCCGTTCTATTGGTTATTATTTCAAATTAATCCAGCTTATCCCCTCAAGCAAAGAGAAATATTAGTCTTTATCTTATTTGCTTGTTTTTGGGTTCAAGGTCAAGGAATGCACCTAGGTGCTAATTCCATCAGACATTTAGCAACAGTTAATGGAGATAAAAGTCTTCAAGATATAACTTATTTTTATGACGAACTTCTAAGTCATTATCTCTGGCATATTGGTACATTTGGCTTAGGGGGATTATTAATTTATCGTCAATGGCAATATCCCTTTTTAAAACAGACTTCTAATTTGAAAGTCGAACTCGTTGCGGGGTTAATTAATGGATTTATTTTATTTGTTGATGTTATCGAATCTAAAACAGCAATTTTAGGTATACCATTTATTTCAGGAGTTTTAATATTTACCTGGATTCAAGGGAGCAAAAATTTGCGCCAACAGCCAATTTTAACTTTCTTCTTTGTTTCTTCTGCTCTTGCTGGGTTATTGTTTTTGGGTTGGGGATTGTATTGGGGAGGGTTACCAGAGTTTAGCCAGGTAGGAATTATTGATTAAATTGATTATTAGTTAATTTATTTAATTAACGTCAGTTCGGGTTAAGCTACTGACTATCGATCTAGTTATTAGTTATTAGTTATTATTTACTAGTTATTTGTTTTTCAATTCTCTCACTCAAACATGAAACATCGAGAATAAACAAGAGCGTCAATTATTTTATCTTAAGTTTTTAGTTTTTAGTTTAACTAAAGACTAAAAACTAAGGACTAAAAACTAATAGCTATCTTAACTAGTCAATTCTCTTATCCCGAACTCAGGTTAATTAAGGAGCGATCTTTAACTCTTCTAAGTTCCAAAAAGCTCCTCCGAGGGCAGAATATTCAACCCCTTGGATTTTATTTCTGACTGCTGCCATAGAATAAGGATTGACCAAACATATAATCGGTAACTTTTCAGCCACTAGTTGTTGAGCTTCAGCATAGATAGCTTTACGTTTTTCTAGGTCTAATTCTTGCGCTCCTTGAATATATAAATTGGCTATTTCTGCTTCCCAATCGGCTATTTTTCTATCTTCTAAATCTTCAACTTTTTGATTGAATAGGTGAGAGTTGCCATCAACTGCCCAAAAGTTATAACGGCTATTTGGTTCGTTTCCTCCGCCAAAACCAATTAGGATACAATCCCAATCTAAAGTATTATCTAATTTTTGAATTAAGACGTTAAAGTTGAGGGTTCTAAAGTTAACTTTAATGCCAATTTTAGCTAAATCCTCTTCAATTTGATTGCCCATAGCTTCGCGAATTTTATTCCCCGTATTGGTATTTAAAACGAAGCTAACTCTCGTGCCATCTTTATCTAATAATTGTCCTCGGTTATTGTATTTAAACCCTGCTTCTAATAATAATTGTTTGGCTTTTTCGGGGTTATATTGATATTCTTTTACCCCATCATAATAAAATAGGGATTGTCTGGGAGTATAAGATACTTGGGGCTTGCCCAAACCGCGAAAGATATTATTCACCATGCGATCGCGATCTATGGCATAGGATACTGCTTGGCGAAAATTGACATTATTAAACCATTGAGACTTTTGAGGATTTAATACTGGCTTGCCATTTTTCTTACCTTGATTGAGATTAAAAGTGATAAAAGTCATACTGTACACTTCTCCCCCTTCTTTAATTTCAAAGTTACCTTTCTTTTCTTCTTTTTTGAGTAAAGAAAAGTATTCGGGAGAAACGCTAATACTATCTAAACTACCCGATCTAAATTGAGTCAGGGCTGTATCTGTCGAGTCAATAATTTCCCAAACTACTTGTTTAATATGGGGTAAATCTTCTCCCGTTACTTGCTTTTTCCAATAATAAGGATTGGGTTCAAAAATAACCCTTTGAGCGGTTTTATAACTTTTTAATTTATAAGCACTGCTGGCAAGAATTTTTTCGGCTGGAGTATCTACCGTCCAAGTAGAAAGGAATTTTAATTGACCTTCTCGGTCTTTTTCTGCGACAGTTTTTTCTAAAATATGAGCGGGATAAATCGATGCACCTGTAACAGCTAAGAAAGGTGCAAAAGGTTCGGGGATAGTAAATTTAACTTGTCTGTCGTTGACTTTGCTTACTTCGGGTAAAGCCCCACTTTGTCCGACGCGCAAGACATCTCTCATTCCCGTAGGAATATCGGTATTGAGATATAACTGGTTATAAGTAAAAACTACATCATCTACGGTTAAAGGATGACCGTCAGACCATTTTAGATTTGGTCTTAAAGTGTAGACTATTTCCAGATTATCCTCGGAAATCTCCCAAGATTCGGCTAATTCTGGCTCTATTTCCCCTGTAATTGGGTTTTGAGTAACTAAGCCATCAAATAACATTCCCCCCACACCGCTACTAGTAGCATCGGTAGAAATAACAAAGTTAAAGGTCTTCGGATCTCCCAAAATTGTCTGGGTGAGACGAGAAGGACTATCGGGATTTGCCAACAAACTACTAGGATTACAAGCAGCTAGAGGGATTAATAGGATTGCTGCTAAAGCGAACTGCAAACAACGGGCGATCGCAACTTGGAGAAAATTATTTATTAAGCCCAAAATCAATATCGTTCCTTACTCGATTTTATGCCACATTATAGTCATTTTAGTTAATTTCCTCATGGTCTAAGCTATTGTTCGGCAAGAATGGAAATTGGTGTAGTTTAACCTTCTTTAATTTTTCTTAGGGTTAGCATTGTACAATTATCTTCGATCCAGAATCTGGAAAAGCTAGCAAACTATATAAAATGAAGTTTTAGCCCGAATATTTAAAATATTTGGCTGATGACTCCCCCCTTTTTTTATCTAAAAATAAAATTTCTTATTTAGCCCATGAAAATATTGTTAACAGGAACGGAGGGATATATTGGTTCGCTTCTCGCGCCGATGTTACTCCAGCAAGGACATGAAATTATAGCGGTCGATACTGGCTACTATAAAGTAGGCTGGCTATATAACGGGACGGCATTAACTGCCAAAACTCTAAATAAAGATATTAGAAACCTAACTATTGAAGACCTCCAGGGAGTAGAAGCAGTAGTCCACCTAGCGGAACTTTCCAACGATCCTACTGGACAATTAGCCCCCAATATTACCTACGACATTAACCATAAAGGATCGGTTCATATCGCTACCCTAGCCAAGCAAGCAGGAGTAAGACGTTTTATTTATACCTCTTCCTGTAGCGTTTATGGTATTGCCGAAGGAGAATTAAACGAAGAATCTCCCGTAAATCCCCAAACTACCTATGCCATTTGTAAAACCATGGTGGAAAAAGACGTTAGTGCTATGGCGGATGATAGCTTCTCGCCGACGTTTTTGCGTAATGCTACTGCTTTTGGTGCTTCTCCTCGAATGCGCTTTGATATAGTCTTAAATAACCTATCGGGTTTAGCTTGGACGACTAAAGAAATTAAAATGACCAGCGATGGCACTCCTTGGCGACCATTGGTTCACGTTTTAGATATTTGTCAGGCGATCGCTTGTACTTTAGATGCCCCCAGAGATATAATTCACAATCAAATCTTTAACGTAGGGGATACGGCGTATAACTACCAAGTTAGAGATATTGCTCAAATTGTTGCCGATACTTTCCCTGGTTGCAAGCTCAGTTTTGGTCCCAGCGACCCCGATAACCGCAGCTATCGCGTATCTTTTGAGAAAATTGCTACTACTTTGCCTGGGTTTAAATGCGAATGGGATGCCCAAAGGGGTGCAAAACAACTCTACGAAATCTTCAAGCAAATCGATCTGACCTCGGAAGTTTTTCTATCTAGAGGCTTTACCCGTTTAAAACAATTAGAATACCTACTTCGCACCCAACAAATCGATTCTAGTTTCTTCTGGAATTAAACCAATGAATACCAAAGAATTAGTCATTGAGGCAGGACGTACGGAAAAGCGTTACTGGCAGGACTTGTGGAACTATCGGGAACTATTCTACTTCCTGGCTTGGCGAGATATTTTAGTGCGCTACAAACAAACAGCAATTGGCATTGAGTGGGCGTTAATTAGACCTTTTCTAACTATGGTGGTTTTTACCGTAGTCTTTGGTAACCTAGCCAAACTCCCCTCCGAAGGCGTACCCTATCCAATTCTAGTATTTGCAGCGATGCTACCCTGGCAGTTTTTTGCCAATTCTCTCTCAGAATCTAGTAACAGCCTAATTGTGAACGCCAATTTAGTCTCAAAAGTATATTTTCCTCGCTTAATCGTGCCTGCTAGCGCGGTAATCGTCAGCTTTGTCGATTTTATGATTTCAGGAATGATTTTACTCGGTCTAATGGCGTGGTATAACTTTGTTCCCAGTTGGCGAATTATAACTATTCCTTTCTTTATTGCGATCGCTTTTATTGCTGCGATGGGAGTAGGTTTATGGTTGGCAGCATTAAACGTGGAATATCGAGATTTCCGCTATATAGTGCCGTTTATCGTTCAGTTTGGCTTATATATTTCTCCTGTGGGATTCAGCAGCAAAGTAGTTCCCGAACAATGGCGATTCCTTTATTCCCTCAACCCAATGGTAGGGGTAATTGATGGCTTTCGCTGGGCGATTTTAGGGGGCGAATCTCAAATCTATCTTCCAGGTTTTCTTCTTTCCCTGGGAATTATCGCCATCCTTTTATGGAGCGGTATTTGGTATTTCCGCAAGATGGAAAGAACTTTTGCCGATGTAATTTA
>NZ_JBZNBU010000380.1:0-5368 GCF_058530065.1 Waterburya sp.
AAGATCCCATTACGGCGTATTAGCTGTTTCTTCTCTGAAAGAACTATATCAACTTCATCCCCAGTTAAATGACCAGCTTTAACTTGTGCCTTGCGATATACTTTTTCGGCTTCATCTTTGGTTAAGCCCAAAGCAGCTTTAAGCAACTTTTCCCTAGTCTCCGTATCTAAACGTTGAGTCTTACTTTCAGCAAGTCTAGAAGAAAGAACTTGATTTAACTCGCTTAAGTTGGGTAGTGGATAGTCTATAACTACAACTTCTTTTTCAAGCTCAATAGGTAATGTCTGAATGGGAGACATTAAGATAATAATTTTATCAGTACCTTTAAAGGCGGCGATCGCATCTCGCAACCATCTAGTTATTACTGGACCATCTATAAATGGATGGAGATCCTTGAAAATGTAGATACCATCTTCCTTTTGTCTGGTCGTCCATTCAATGGCAGCTTCTGGAGATACAGTGTTGTGCTGGGTTGAAGAGCGGGGTTGACCGTACTCTACCATGCCTCTAGTCACAGTCCAGACAAATACTCTTCGATGTTGAGTATTGTCCTTAGCAATTTTCTCAACTGCCTCTTCTGCTCTCTCCTCTTCTGGGGTAACTAAGTAGATTAAAGGGTATTGAGCCTTTACGAGAATATTTAGCTCTTCTTTCATATTATCGACCCTGCTGATTCTTAGACTTTTATAAAAACGATTTATTACACTCGGCTGTTGATAAACAAGCTTACATACAGGATACTAGTTCTTCCTCGCTTGATTCTCCAGAACCGTCTGGTCTGTCGGTCATTTTCAAGGAAATATCATCGGTAGTTTGACTGGCTTGGCTGCTTACTGATACTAGATTTCCATCTCTAACAACTAAAGCTTCCTCGCACTCAGGACAAAAATGCACTTGATGAGTTTTACCTCTGGCAGATGTCTCGATTTCCTCTACTTTCTCTGGATATTGCATATAGAAGGCGATCGCTTTTTCCACTAGAGCAGACATGGAATCTGCATCTATGGCAGCTTTTATTTTCAGTCTCCTGTGCAATTCTGGAGGGATGTATAAAGTTACTTTCTGCTTACTTTGCATATCACTAAATTTAAAAATTACCCGGGTATGTATGTAATGTATCGATTCCTATCTTGTCTGTCAAGACAGTAAGGCGTTATGACGGCATTATTGTAATAATGCTTAACATAAAGCCGATCAATAGTATTTTTTGTTACCGACAGTTATGGGGATTGCTCAATTGCAGCACAATTTCATCAATGGCTTTAACTGCGATATGACTAGCGCGATTGTTTGGTTGATTGGTGATAATGCTAAAGACAATCACTCCATATTCTGGATGATTGAGATAACCAGACAAAGCTTTGACTCCTTTTAGAGTGCCTGTTTTTGCCCTGACAGTACCCTCTGCTGTAGTGTGACGCAAGCGATTTTTCAGAGTGCCACTGATACCAGCAACGGGAAGAGATGCCAAGAAAATCTCATTACCTCTAGCGTGATACATAGCCCGTAAAGTAGAAACTAGTGTTCTGGGAGTTGCCAAATTGTTACGAGAAAGCCCCGAACCATCTCTCAGACGATAGCCATTGGTATCTACTCCCAAATTGCTGAGGGCTTGGTTTACCGATTGAGAGCCACCTAGATGTCTTAATAAAAGATTGGCATAAGCATTATTGCTTTTTAAATTAGTGACTTTAATCCAATCAGTAATAGATGTAGAGTAAATTCTGCCATCGGGATCGAGCTTTTGTAATGCAGCAGCCGTGACTAGAAGCTTGATATTAGAAGCGGGAACCATATAAGAATCTGGATTCAGACTATATATGTTGCTCCCTCCTAAAGATTGAACTGATATAGCCCACTTGCCATTGCTCAACTCCGTTCGCTGAATAATGCGATTGATAGATGACTCAATAGTATCCTCACATACTTCCAAATCATTTTGATTGGGGAGGGGCAACTGTAAATCTAATGTATCTAAAGTAGTACTTATCTTATTTACCCTTTCGGCAAGCCCAGGTTTAACCAACCAAAAATTGTTCAGACTCAAAAAAAGAATCAGGAAAGAAATACCCGATGGCAAACAGCTTAAGAATTTCATAAATTAGCCGTAAAAAAATTAAATTGAAAAGGATTGAAAATTTCGCTCAATAATTGAATCTCAGCCGTCTTATCTAGCAAGCAGGTTTTCTTTATTCGGAAAGAAGCGATCTTTAAAACCAAAAAATTTTCTACCAAGGTTGTAATCGATATTTCTTAGATTCGTCAAGTTCATTTTGCTATCTTTGGTTTTCCATTTTAGTCATCAAGAGAACTACAAGAAGCATTCTGTAATAATTACAGGCGGTTGAAGCTTGAGATTCGCCAAAATTTTTAAGCATTTATCAAGCAAATTTACAACAAAAAACTTAAACAAAGAAGACATTACAAAAATTATAATTATATAATGTTACAAGAGTCTATAAACTTATTTAATTTAGGGGAGCATTTACAAAGTTTTTGTAAAGACAACTCTATCTAATTTAAAGAATATGTATATCTGACAATATGATTGTTATACATATATAGACAAAAATATATTTTTATTTAAACCTCCAAGAGTTGTTTCAATTATATTGATATTTTTGAAAAACATTTTCCCTGGTAGAACTATGTTCTATTAGCTCGTCAAACTCTTATTAATATAATTATGAAAATATCAGCTAATAATTTATCTTATATTGCTCGTAAATTTAAAAACATTCCACAGAAATTAAAACGGGAATTTTATAAAATTCCTCCCTTACATAATATTAAAGAAGAAGCCTATCAAAAAGCAATCTTAAGTCATGCTAATTCTTTACCAGTCTTAGATGCCTCTTATCAAAAGATTCTAGACAAATTAAGGCAAGAAGGTACTTGTGTAATTCCTATTGAAGAATTAGGATTAGGTACTACAGATACTATGATGTCTACTGCCTTTATTTTAGCGGAAAATTTAAAAAAAATTAATGTTGAGTCAAATCAAGATAATGGCTGCGAAGTGGGTTCAGACCATAAAGATTTGAGAGAATTTACCGAAATGCTACTTTGGGCATTAGAACCAAAACTTCTAGATTTAATTGAAAACTATATTGGTTTGCCAATTTTATATCAAGGATTTGCCATGCGTAAAAGTCTTGCTGACGGTCAATATTCTGGGGTACGAAGATGGCATCTTGATTGGGAAGATCGTCGAATTATTAAAATAATTATTTATTTAAATAATGTTGTAGAGGAAGGAGGACCTTACAATTATGTATCTCGCCAATTAACTCCCGAAGCGATTAAAAAGTTAAATTATTATAATTTGGGCTATATTTCCGATGCAGAAATGGCATCAGCAGTACCTAGAGCGGAATGGAAAGCTTGTATAGCCCCCAAAGGTACGGTAGTAATTAGCGATACTAGTAGTGTTTTTCATCGCGCCCAACCACCTACAAAACATGAAAGATTTTCTATTACTTTTTGTTATACTTCAAAAATACCTCAAGTACTTTGGAATGGGAGAAAAATTTGTCCAGAACAGTGGGAAGATATCGATCGCCAGACAAATTTAAGACAAAAAAACTGTCTGCATAAAAAGCGTTTAGAGCAATTTATGTAAATCTTTAAATTATCTTTAGCTTATATAGAAAAAGACTGGCTGAGGTTTAAATAAAATTTAAAATTAAAGATTTTATCTAAAATAAAAGTTTTGTTTGCTCTTTTACTTTTTTGTAAAATTAGCTGAAATTTGTCTTTAATAGAAAATAGTCAGCAATAAAAAAGTAGCGGTAGTTTAATGAAGCAATTTAAAAAAGCGGAAAAATGGCAAGTAAATCTTAATTTAAGGTTTGTCGGGTTAATCATTGCTTCTAGCATCTCCTTTGGTTGTAGTCCAACCCCCAAGGCGACTGTGGCAACAAATGTGGGGAATTCACCTTTAACCCCAAGATTAACTAAAGTGGATGTTCAAATCGCCAATTTAGGTTACCTATCTTCGTTGCGTCAATACAGAGGAACGACTTTGCCCAGACAGGAAGTATCCTGGCGATCGCAGACAGAAGGAACTTTGCTAGATTTATTAGTTCGAGTGGGGGATAGAGTCGAGGGGGGTCAATCCCTCGGTCAATTAGACGATCGCCTTTTGTTAACTAATGTAGAAGGAAGGGCGGGAGAGCTAGCAGCTTTAGAATCGGAATTAGCTCGGGCAAAGATTCAAGTCAACAATGCTCGAATTCAGTTGGAAGAGGCTGAAATTCAATTGGAACAAGCAAGAAGTGAAGCCCTAAGATATCAAAATTTAGCAAAAACAGGACTGATCGCCCAACAACAAGCAGAATCCTTTGTTACTGCTGCCAGAATAGCTGAAAAAGCTTTATTAACTGCTCGCGAAGCCGTTAAATTGGAAGAACAAGCCGTGGCAATAGTGCGAAGTAGAATCGCCACTCAACGTTCGGCGATCGCCGAATCTCAGCAACGACAAGCTTATAGTCAGATAGTTGCGCCGATTAGTGGTGTTGTCACTGCTAGAGCCAAAGATCCTGGTAGTTTGGTTCGTGGGGGAGAGGAAGTGGTAACCATTGGCGATTTTAGTCAAATTAAAATTAATATTCCCCTTTCTGAGTTGGATTTGGGCAAAGTTAGCCTGGGACAACCAGTGCAAGTTAGTTTAGATGCTTTTGGCGATCGCATTTTTACGGGCAGGGTAAGCCGTATCGCACCCATCGCTAATTCTTCATCCCGCCAAATTCCTGTAGAAGTAACTATTGATAATTCTGACGGTCAAATTAAAGGGGGGTTACTGGCTAGAGTTAGTTTTGCTCCCAAGCAAGAGTCTCACATTATTTTGCCAGAGTCGGCTATTATTGAAGAAAATGAAGCCAACTATGTTTTTATCGTACCTCAAGATAATTCACCAGAAAGTAATGTAATTCGGCGTAAAGTTGTAGTTGGCGATCGCGCTAAGGGCAAAGTAGAGATTGTTGCGGGAATATCTCCAGGAGAAAGATATGTTTTGCGTAGCAGCAAGCCGTTACAAGATCGCGATCGAGTTGGTTTGAGTATTATTTCTCAATAGATTTTTAATGACACGCCCTAGTAATTTCTAGAGGGAAATTAAACGTTAATTATCGCGACGATAGCAAACGGCAACGCCACAATTATTTCCAATTACCGATAGTGACATAAGCCGACCAAAAGGCAGGGACTTGCCAATCTTTATCTGGTGTTTGCCAAAGCTTCATCTGGGCTAATCTTAATGCTTCTGCCTTAGTACGACCATTTTTAAATTCTTCATAAAAGTAGTTCATCAAGGTAGCGGTAGATTCGTCATCAACTCGCCACAAAGTGGCTAAAGTACTCAAAGCAC
>NZ_JBZNBU010000381.1:0-2587 GCF_058530065.1 Waterburya sp.
GTAACGGCAGGATAAGGCAGTAAATCACTACCGATTAATTGTCTCGCTCCTTGTCCTAATGCTCCTGCATGGAGTAATTCTAAATTACCTTGTTTGCCAGGATAGTAAGCGTGATGGTGTCCGCTAATGTAGACTTGGAAATTATTTTTTTCTAAAAGTAGTCGCAACTTTTCGCCGTTGGCTAAATACTCTCCTGGCTTATTTTTAGTTTCGGCTACGGGATATAAAGGTAAATGTCCGATCGCAATCCGCGTATGGGCTTGTTGGGCGATCTTACTGTTGGATGTTTGCTCTAGCCAATTTAATTGTGATTCTGAGATGTTTTGGGTAGAGGCATCCCATACTAAGAAGAATATACCATTTTTGTGAAAACTATAGTAGAAGGGAAAGTCTCCGCGATCGACAAAATCCCAACCTAATTCTGCTTGATGTTTTGACCAGTAAGCTCTAGCAAGATCTCGTTCTCCTTGAAAAACAAAGCGGTTATTTTTGATTGCTCCCGAACCATCGTGATTGCCAATAGTAAAGCCAAAAGGGATTTGTTGTTGTCTGAGAGGTGCAGCAATCTGGCGATCGAATGAAGACCACATAGCCTGAATTTGAGATTTCGTTAACGAGGCTTTTTGCCCCGCGATCGCATCTCCCCCACACAAAACTAGATCGGGTTGCCATTGAGGCATTAAGGCGATCGCATTTTTGACTTCAGGCTCGTATTCTGTCGAACCATACTGACTGTTGAGATCGCTGATCGTCACAATTCTAAAATCTTGATGAGGAGGGAGGTATATAGACTGACTTTCTGCTAAGGATTTTATTTGACTAACTCGATCGCTATTACAAATAATACAGAAACTCCAAACTAGCCCGAACAAAATTAGCCAGATATAACGTTTTAAATTCAACATCAATCGCCATAGATTTGGGTAGTTTTAATTTATTTTTGCACTCCTAAAAGTTCTTTTTGTACTTTTGACTCGATCGCTACTTGACTGCTATAAACTTTCTTAACTCCTTGAACTTCCATGGCTAAATTTTCCATTCTTCTCAAAATATCGCGATTGGATATTTTACCTTTCAAGATAATTGCATCGTCTTCTTGAGCGACATAAACAGTCGAGATTTCACCTAAAACTGGATCTTTTTGGAATTCTTTGGCTACTCGTTCTGCTATACCACTCAGACTAAATTCGCCATTGATACCAATTCGTTCGTTAGGAATCATTGCCGCTTGAATATTATTAGTTTTATTATACAGAAAATAGAGAGAAAGAATAATAAATGGTAGGGATATTAACCAAGTTAAAATAGTCACCCAAAGAAACTTATTAATCCCAGCAATACTTTTTTTGATTTTTGGTAGCTCTTGTTGATTATTTTGCAATTTACTACGTAAATTACCAATTTCTTCTTGCTGTTGTCGAGAAATAAGTTGCAAACTAGAAAGAGTTTTTTGTGGTTGAAAAGGAGTCTGCCTGGAGCGAGACATGGGACGAGATCTTTGCTGTATAGTCCCTTGAAATTTATTTAAAACTACTCCTGAATCAGTATAAATCAAAAGCTTTTCTAATAAGCCAGGGGAAATTTGAGTATATCCTTTGTTGACATTGCGAATTACCCCTGCAATATCTTGAATTCCAGAATCTTTTAATAAATAACCCTTTGCTCCCATCGCCAAGGATTTAGTAATATATTCATCAGTATCATAAGAACTAAGAATTACAACTTTAGTATTAGAAAACTTGCGAGAAATCTCTTGAGTAGCAGTTGCCCCGTCTAAACCAGGCATTTCCATATTCATTACTACCAGATCTGGATTAAGTTGTTCTACTAATTGAATCGCTGCCAGACCATTATTTGCAGTTCCCACAATATTTATATCTTCCTCTGGTTGGAGAGCAACTTTCAAAGCTTCCCTTACCATTTTTTGATCGTCAACCAATAAGATGCGAATCGTATTCATTTAAAAATAAAGTTACCAATAGATTTACCAAATACCAAAGTAATAAAAATATTTGCTTGGTATTGGCTATTACTTATATATAATTACTTACGATTTTTTAAAATGTCAGTGCCTTTACCTAATCTTTACTTCTTGATTAAGCTTTGCTTGATAAAATCTATCTAGGAGCAAAGCACAAATAATTCTCCATAAGTACTTATCTAATTAAGTCGATCGCCTGAATTAAGATCGAACCAATGAGTCTTATTTGGATCTAAGGTAATAGAAATTATTCGATCTTGCCAGTCTTCGCTACCCGATAATAAAGCTCTAATTGTGGTTTGAGAATTGTTTATTTTAATACTAACTAAATTTTCTTTGCCTAATTGTTCGACTAAATATACTTTTCCCGTTATGGTTGCTGCCTTTTCTCCATCAGCCAAATCAACATCTTCAGGGCGAATTCCCAGAACTACTTTATCTAATTTATCTAATTGTAGTTGTTTGGGTAACTCGATCCGATATTTTCCTAAAATAGCCTGGTTATTTTCGCAAATTAAGTTTAAAAGATTCATTTGAGGGCTACCAACAAAACTAGCCACAAAAATATTTGCTGGATGGGAATAAATACGACTGGGAGGATCTAAC
>NZ_JBZNBU010000382.1:0-7713 GCF_058530065.1 Waterburya sp.
AAAGGCAAAACCTTCGTGCTTGAAGCGACCCAAAGCTGTTCGCTTAACTGGAGTTTGTCTACCGTTCTCGGGGTCGATCTCTACAACCCAGCCAAATCGATGATGTTCGTTAGCATAATCGGGGTTAGAAAGATCGAATCGTGGGTCAAACTGCTCCCAACCGTAACCAAAACCATCAAAATCAAAGCCGTAGCGGTCTTGCTCGGGAGTAAGGTTTTCGTCGAAAATTTCCCCTTCAGTAGAACCAAAGTAGCCGTTAAAATTCTCTTCACAAGTTAGGTATGTACCCCAGGGAGTATAACCATTCGCACAATTATTTACAGTACCTTGGGGAGAATTCCCCGCATTATTTTCCAAGAGGGGATGACCCGCCGCAGGACCGCTAAACTCAACGGGCGTATTGACATGAATGCGTCGAGAGTTGGGATTAGCAACAACGCCCCACTTTCCACGTGCCTTCTTAATGGCAACAACGGAAACGCCATGAGCATGCTGAGATAAACGGACATCTTCTAGACTTTCAGGGTCTTCTTTGCCTAGAACGTGGCTATTAATGCCAAACTCGTGATTTATGCACAGTATCCCCTCGGTATTGCTGGTACCATCCTTGGCAAAAAACCACATACCGTCATGACCGATACCTATCTGCTGAGTCTGCTCATCGGAAGTTGGGCGAGTATTAGGGTCACCAGTATACTCTGGGCCACCAGGATAAATGGGAGTACCCCAGGGGATCAGAACACTATATTCATAATCATCGGAAATACTGGGAACTGCAGGATCTAAAGTTGCTTGAGCGATAGTCAACTGGGCAAAGTTAATTAATCCTGGAGTCTCTTCAAATACAGTACCCGCAGCAGCACCTTTTGCCAAAAAGTTCTTACTAGCTAATGCACCCAAAAAGCTTGTGGCTGATAAAGCAGCACTACGTTTGAATAGATTTCGACGAGATAAGCTGGCATTTAAAATATCCTCAAAAGGACGATTCCCCGAGCGATTGGAAGTTTTGTTATCGTGAGGCATGATGGATTGATGGGTTCTCCTCTATTTAATGTTGTTTAAGTTGAACTACATTAGTGAACTTTTGTTGTTTTACGCTCAATTTCAGGTCTTCTTTTGATTCTGTATATTGGATATTTTTTGGTGTTAGAAACGCTTTGCATTAAATGTAAAATCCAAAAACTCCACTTAACAAGAAAGGAATTTTCAGTTGAAAAAGACAAGCAAAATCGATCTATAATTCGATCGAACCGATTGGAAAAGCCTTACAACCAAGAAGACCAATTGCCGTACAACAATAAGTTTAAAAGTACAAAAACTTGAATTGTATAGATAATTTAGTTGTACTTACGTATATATTAATATATGTAAATAAAAAATAAAAAATTACTCAACTCAAACTATCTATCTCGTTAGAAGATTGTTTCATAGATATGTTTTTAATAGGTAAAATATAAGTTAAGAAAAGATTAGGTGTAATTATTATTTTTTTATTAAGACTATAATTCAGAGTCCGATCGATACAAAAAAATTAGGTGGTTTAATATTGGTTTTTTTGTATTGTAAATAATATAAGGATAAGTAAGGTTTTATTGGCTCGGGCTTCTTAACCTATTTATTTTGGTAACTTAACCTTTGGTTAAAGAAAAAAACCTAATATTTTAAGCATTTGACATTTCAAATATTTTTATTATGTAAAGTACTAGAGTTAATGAAATTTCAGACTCTATAGCAAACAAAGCTTTATTGTTAAATTTATCTTGATTCTGCCGTAATTTTAAACAAGTTTATTAGAGTAATGGTTCGGACAAGATTTAAATGATTTCAATGGCTGAAAGTTTAGAGGATGCTTATCTATCATCAGCAAACTTACTTTAATCAAGGTCAGCTTTTTAGCTAACTTGAGAAAAAAAGTCAAATTTTAATAATTATAATTATTGTCCTGTAAGCTTTGTAAATTCGTTGAAAAAAATGTCCGAACCATTGTTAGATTATTAATTAAGATGCAGGTGGAATTATAAACTAATGCGATTATCTCAAAGAGAATCAAAAAAAAAAGTATTTTATTGCCCGCTTTTGCCTTATTCTCGTTTGGATTACATCTATTGGGCTTAATAATACTAATGTTTCATAGTTCTATGTTGAAGCAGTTGAAGCGGCAATTTATACCTCAAAGTTTAGTACAATTAGCTGATGGTCGCACTATCACAGTAGATTCCCAGCAAAATTTAGCAAGACATCCAGAAACGATTCGACGTTTTGTAGCTGAAACTCTTTCCTTCATGCTGACGCACTCCGAAAAACAAGTGCCAGGGATAGTCTGGAAAATTGGTTCTGAGCTATTTGCTGAAGAACTGCAACTAAAATCTTCAGAGGAGATATTATCCTTTAATCCCAACCAAAAATTTTTCGATGGAGGGAGAATAACTGAGAGTGTTTTTATCATCCAAAAAATCTCTCAACCAAAAAAAATTGAAGACGGTAAATGGAAAGTACAAATAGTAGCTCATCAGTTGATTTTTACCGATCGTGACAGGCTCGGAGAAGCGATCGCCTTTAACAAACAAATTTCAGTTCGAGTAGTCAATCGACCGACTCCTTCCTTACCCAACAAACTTCTTCCCGAACATTTAACGGCTTCTCAGATTGGTGAAGCAAAGCTGGAAATCTACCATATCTGTGATATTCAAGCAAAAAATTGTATTTTTTAAATTAAAGCGTAGTTATCATTTTAACTTTATGGATCGACCTAAAATACCTTTACACAACCCACTTGATCCTAATGAGACCGATCCCCGTCTACTCGAAGAACTTGTAAAACGGAACGAGTTATCACAAGAAGTAGAATATTCCGCTTGGAAATCGCGAGTAGCAAAACTAGTCGGCTTAGAGGATAAATCCTTAAATAGTGATTCCCAAGAAGTAAAAAATTCAGCTAGGGAACAACTAACATCAGAGGATGAGGAAGAGATAGAGGTTACTACTAAGCAAACTCTTTCATCCAATCCCTTTGCCAAACTTGGTTTAGTGAGTTTGGCAACTTTTGTAATTATTTTGTTGGTTGGTATTTTATTGTTACAGATTATGAATGTTGGCAAGACAAAGCCCAGTCAGAAGGATTCTATTCCCTCAGAACCACAACAGCAGTCAAATACTGAATCTTATATGCTGGAGCTTGAAGAAGAAGTAGAAAATCTGAAAACAAAGTTAGCTCTGGCAAAACAAGCAGATGCAGTTAAAACAGCCCAACAATCCCTCAGACAAGAAACGCCAAAACCAGAGGAAACAATAAGTAATAACTTGACTCCACCAAGTAATCCCGAACCACCGACCGTTGAAGATCCTCCCATTAGTGAGCCAGAAGTAGTTTACGTTGAGCCTCCTGCTCCACAGCCCGCACCCCCATCTCCCCCGAAAACAAAACCAGATCCCTTTAAAGAATGGATGAGGCTGGCTAAGTTGGGTAGTTATGGTCAAGTGCCTGAAGCCTCAGAATCCGAGACTGCTCAGCATTCGCCAAACCAAACCACTGAACCCGATTCACAAATTGCTCAGCAGTCGCCAAACCAAATCACTGAGCCCAATTCACAAATTGCTCGGCAGTCTCAAACATCTTTAGATGACGATTTTGCGGCGGAACCTTCACCTAGGCAGAGTCGTAATTTTGTGACAGTGGGAAGTAATGCCAAAGCCGTCTTAGCAACCGCCGTTTTTGGAGAGACTACTAAATCTGGTAATCCCAATCAGCAGGAAGAAACAGTCTTTGCGGTAAATTTACAAGAACCACTTAAAGCCTCAAATGGAGAAATTGCTTTGCCTGCCGACACCCAGCTATTAGTAAAAATTGGCTCTCTTTCCGATCGAGGCTTGGTAAAGCTTAAAGTAGATAAAGTCATTGTGCCAGAAGATAATGATAACTTTTCTGAAATAAGCGTCCCGCCAAATGCATTTGCCATTCACTCTCCAGGGGGGAAACCTCTCCTAGCTGATAAATTTCCCGATCGATCTGGATCTATTACTTTAAAGGATACACAAATGTTCCTGTTGGGAGGTCTGGGTAAAGCAGCAGAGTTATACAATCGTCTTGATACAGAAATTATAATCAATGATGGAAGTAATACTACTGTTTCTAGTGGTGATTCGCAGCGTAATATCCCTGCTGGAGCAGTACAGGGAGGTATGGAAGCTTTAATTCCAGTACTTGCTCAACGCAATCAACAACAAATATCACAAATGATGCAGCGAACAGATGTTTGGTTAGTTCCAGCAGGGGAAGAAGTTGAATTATATGTCAATCGAGAAATCCTACTTTAACAATTTTTTTTAGATTTGCAATCGTGAAAAACTATCATATCGATCAAAATAAAAAAAATCATAATTTCTTCTTCTTGTCCCTAGCATTCGGAATGTTTTCAACTGCAACGTTATTATTGGCAAGTCGCGTCCTTGCTAATAATGCTGTTTTAAAATCCCTATTTTCTTGTCAAGCACAGGGACTTGGAGGAGTAATTCCCATTATCAAAGTTTCCTATCAACAGGGAACAAACTTGAGCTTTATTCCTACTCAAGAAAAAATCAAAAAAGTTTGGTTCAACGATCCTTCACAAGTGACGCTCGATTTTGATGGTCCGATGTGCCTACAGTTTGGAGAAGGAAATAGCAGTACAAATTGTCAAAATTCTGGAGCAAATGTAATTCACTTAAGGCGTATAAAAAATTAGATATTCCTGGTCTACCTGACGTCGATAATACTCTTCTAACAGTTATTACACAAAAAGATGGTCAAAACAAATTATATTCTTTCCGAATTCTCTATGAAGACAATCCTGAATATCATACTTTAGCTATTTATCCAGATCCACCCAGTGCTAGTAAATCAACCTGTACTCACATACCTGATGACAATTTTGAGAATACTCCAATTTTAGTTCCAGTCCAATGACACAAACTATGTGAGACGTTAAATGTCTTAGGTTAAATTTAATTGATTAATTTTCTGCTAGGGATTGCTATCTAAAATAAAGATCGAGCTAGAGTTTATCTTCACTTTTCCCTTCATATTTTATGTTCGCAACTCTGTCTTTTCACTCGATCTAATTCCATAATTCCATATAGTTTATGCTTAAACATTGTTAACTAATAAAACGAGGGGAAATATGAAATTTTCTATTGAGCGAAATATTAAGCTTAAAAATCAACAAAAAATCCCAATTAATTTTTTAGATTATTGGTTAAGTCATCTGCTTGGCTTTTTACCATTGTTACTTGCTTTGTCCGTATTGTTACTAACTGTCAATCTAAAGACCCCATCCCTGTTTTTATGTGGGCTAGTAAGCACTTTAGTGGCATTGGCAATAGGTCGAATTGGTCGACAGGCTATGTTGCCCAAACAATCTATTAAACTCTTACAAACTTTAGTCGTTGCCTTTATTGTTAATGGATTTTGCTGGTTTTATTTGGCAGAACCAGCACAAGCACAATTTTTTAGGAAAGCTGAGGATTTCTTTCAATACAATCTCACTCAAGGTTTAGAAGGGGGAAGTAGCACTACAGCAGCAGTTAGTTTAGTTTTTAACGTATTACGAGCAATTTACCTACTCTATATTGCAGTTTCTCTAATTGGTGTAGTCAACTCCTTAAGAAAAGATGAGGATTGGCAGACTGTTGCTAGAATCCCTTTATTAGTTGTTGTCGCTGTTACAATTGCCGATGTCTTGACTGGTTTTATTTTAGGCAATTGATGATGTAGGTACTGTTGCAAAAACATAAAATCTTAATGTAGTGATATTGATTTGCTATTTCAAGTTCAACAAAGATATATATCGGAACAACCCAAAAAAGAAGCGATCGCTTCTTTTAGGAAAAAGCGATCGCTTGAGTCCCGAATAAATTAAATTGGCGTTGGTAAATGGATAATGCTATTTGCAATTTGTTTATTTATCTGTTGGAAAAAATATGCAAATTGGAAAGCTTAGAGCTTATAGTTACAAAGAATAACTTATCGTGCGACATTACTAACTTACCAACGCCTAAATTAGATTAAGCAAAGGAAAAATTACTTTCATCTGCCAAGAAATCGGCAGGAGTATTTGCCACAATTGCTAAGGGGTTTCCATTATAAGCAATTAACGCTCCTGCATCAGTTTGAGCAATATACAAGTCGCTAAATCCAATACCCAAACCAGCTATTCCAATTACATCCTCTCCGCTAGTAAAGTCTTCGATCGTATTGGGTTCTTCAGGAATATCTCCGTTAGAAATCCAGAATTGATCTGCACCTAAGTTGCCGTTGATGCTGTTGCCGCCTCCAGATAAAGCAAAGATGCGATCGTCACCATCGTCGGCAAATACTCGGTCTTCCTTACCCAAGAAAATGAGATCGTCTCCACTACCAGCATTGACGAGGTTGTTACCCTCACCTGGAGATAGATCTATAAAGTCGTCTCCTTCATCAGCAAAGATTAGACTATCGCTAGTACCAAATTCCAAACCAGCTGTTAAAGTATTGTCGCCAGTCGTAGCGAAAAAGGGTGTTAGTTGAGTTGTATCGGGTTCTTCGAGTTCAATGGCAGAAGCATCAACACGAGTATCACCAACGTCTGCACCAGTTAGTTCCGCAGCCCCTAAAGCTTCGGCAAATTCTGGAGCAACTAACAAATCTGCCTCAGCAATTTCCAATGACTCAGCATCAGTACTAACGCTGCCAGGAGTACCCACATCAAACAAAATTTCTAGCCCCAGCTCGTCTTCAGTGGTGTCAGCCACAAAAAAGCCGCTAGCTGTTTCGGAAACTCTTGCTGGGTCGAAACCAATCGAGAAATCGCCTACAGTAACTTCAGTGTCACCTAAGCCCAGAGTAATCGTTCCTGAATGTTTGATCGAACCGCTTACTGGGGCAAATGGATCGACTTCAAATGCAAAACTAGTATCTTCAACAATAGGAAAACCTACTTGAAAGTCTTCAGAGAAAGGTTCCCCCGTACTATCTGCACCAACCAAGGTAATTCCTGCCGCCGATTCTAGTAAAGGTAAATCCAGAAAAACACTAGTAGTTCCTGAATCTACTTGAGCTAGAGTAGTTTCTGATGTAGATGTATCTGTTAAAGAACTACCTCCTAAAGTAGGGTCTAAATTTAGAGGTTCTTCTAGGTCAATTAAAACTATCTCGTTATTGTCAATATCGTCCTCTCTGCCTTGAGAAAAGGGATAATTGTTATCGTTAGCCACTAAGATAGTGTCTTCATCTATTACCACTACATCTTCGATAGTTACAAAAGGCATATCGTAGGTAGTCTCGCCATCGCCGTTGAGGTCGTCTGGATCGGCAATATTCAAAAGATCGACAACTTCGGTTTTTTCCACAAAACCGTTTTCATTAACTTCGGAAATATCGATTTTGAAGACCTTTTTGAACTCGGCATCTTCTCCCTGATTGCCGTCTCGTTCGATAACTAAAAACTCCGTATCATTAATGGGAGTAAAGTCGCCGATGGGGTTACCGTCGGTGGTGGGGTAGTAACCGACTAAGCCTGTATAGGAAGCAGACTCTACATCAAACTCATAGATGCGTAAAGCATTTTCTGGATCGCCATCTACTGTACCTTCTAATAGAGGATACAGGGTTTGGCGGTCTGGGCTAAATGCCATCCCTTCAAAACCGCGAGATCCAGAAATATTAGGAAGACTATCCCCAAGATCGGGATTTTGGGGAGA
>NZ_JBZNBU010000383.1:0-1440 GCF_058530065.1 Waterburya sp.
ATAGAGATTGGCAGCCAGAAGATTTGGTTGCTTATGCTTTTGGCAAACCTCTTTTCTCAGGAGGACGTTCTAGTGAGGAATGGACATATACTAATACGGGTAATATAATTGCTGGTTTAATTGCTGAGGAAGCGATGCGACCCCGCGTCGACGACAGGCGCAAGGGAACGCGCATCGAAACTGGTAAATCTTTTGAGGAAATTTTAGTCGAAGAAATCCTCTCACCATTAGGACTCAATAATACTTTTTTCACTACTGAAGATGTAAGTCTAGAAAAGCGTGCCAGAGGTTATGAAGATGTTTTTACCGCCGATGGCAGTCTAGGACAAGATGGCATCTTAGAAGACTACAGTATTATTAACACAGAAATTGCTTACGGTGCTGGTTCGATAGTTTCTAGTGCCGAAGATGTAGCCAGATTTTTCGACTCTCTAGCTTCGGGAGATTTATTATCCCCAGAATCTACCGCTGAGATATTTGACTATGTCGAGACGGGCTTTGAGCGAGGCAGCACTGAATTTCGATTGGCTCAATTTGGTCTTGGGGTATATCCTACTAAATTGCCTTGGGGCGAGACCAGAAGTATGTCTGGTGGACTTCCTGGATATCAATCTCAGGTAAATTATTTTCAAAATAGCGATACGACCATTTCGGTTTTGGTAAATCAAAACCAATTTGGTAGAGAAGATTTACTTGTTCAAGCTTATAAAGCGTCCATTGCCAATACTTTAGGGCTTAATAATGGTTCGGTAATTAATGGGACTGAAGGTGATGACTATAAACTGGGGACATGCAACAATGTTGCGATCGATGGCAATGATGGTAACGATATTATTCTCGGCAACAAAGGTCTAGATGCTCTTGACGGAGGTGTGGGTAATGATTTTCTAGACGGTGGCAAAGGTGATGATTATTTGTTTGGCAAAGAAGGAAACGATATTCTTTCTGGCGATCGAGATAATGACTTTCTCAATGGAGGTGTAGGGGATGATTTATTAGAAGGTGGCAAAGGCAGAGATTCGGTGATTGGTGGTGATGGTCAAGATACTATAGAAGGTGGCAAAGATAACGATATTCTCTCTGGTGGTGCAGGACACGATTTAGTGCGAGACACCCAAGGTAATAATTCTTTCTTTGGCAACGATGGTGATGATTTGTTATTTGCAGGTTCGGGGGATGATGTTCTTTTTGGGGATGCAGGTAGCGATCGCCTGATAGCTAATGCAGGGAATGACCAACTTTTTGGCGGTAGCGAAGACGATTATCTCAATGGGGGTAAAGGAAATGATACCTTATTTGGTGGAGAAGGTAATGATACTTTAACTGGTTTATCTGGCAGTAATAGTTTAACGGGTGGTGAGGGGAGCGATCGCTTTACACTCTCTTTAGATGGAACAGCTATTATTACCGACTTGACTCAAGGTGAGGACTTCTTGAAAT
>NZ_JBZNBU010000384.1:0-5523 GCF_058530065.1 Waterburya sp.
GACAAGTAATAAAATCTCATATTTAGAGAAGGTAATTTAAAGGATTGTAAGATTTTTTAATTCACATCAGACGTAACATATAAACAATTAACAATCAACGATACATATGCAAGGTTCAACCGTAGATAGTAAATCACAAATTGCAATTGCAGCGGAACAAGATGCAGAACACGGACATCACGGACATCCAGATCATCGGATGTTTGGTCTGTATATCTTTCTGGTTTCTGATAGTATGACCTTTGCGGGCTTTTTCGCAGCATTGCTAATATATAGAGCGATTATGCCCCTATGGCCCCCCGAAGGGATGCCTGAATTTGAATTGCTCGTGCCACTAATTAATACTTCTATTTTGGTAGCTAGTAGCTTTGTGATGCACGAAGGACAAAAGGCTTTAAAACAAGATAATGTCAAAGGTTTGCAAAAATATTTTGCTATTACCGCTGCCATGGGTGCTGTCTTTTTGTTAGGGCAGGTTTATGAATATTCCCATGCTGAATTTGGTCTGACCGAAAATTTACTCGCCAGTTGTTTTTATGTCTTGACTGGATTTCACGGTTTGCACGTAATGACTGGTGTTGCTCTAATTCTCCTTGTATTATGGCGATCGCGAGAAGAGGGACATTATTCTGCTAGTAGTCATTTTGGTGTCGAAGCAGCAGAGATTTACTGGCACTTTGTCGATGTGATTTGGCTGGTGTTGTTTGTCTTGGTTTATTTGATTAATAATTAATCGATTAAATTAATATTTGTTCTTACTGTAAGAGATGCTTTCACAAACATCTCTTTTTTCTAGGGAGTAATTTCATCGCGGAATGGTTGGGGGTTTCCTTGCCAATTAAAATCGTTAATGCGGAAACTAAAAGAACCCAGTTCTAAAACGGGATTGTAGCGCAAAATAATGCCATAGGTGCGACGGCTGTATTCAATACTATAGTCAGTACTAATTTCATCAATATTATTTTCAAGGTCTAAAGAAGTACTAACACCCAAGCGAATTGCCCCATATAATTGTTGGCTAATGGCTAGATCTAGAGTTTGACGATCTACCAAGCGATCAAACAGAAAGGGAGATTCATCTCCTCGCAAGTTTTGGGAATAACTGACTTTAAAACCCGTATAATCGAGCCAAGAACGGGAAAAATGACCTAATTGACCTTGAAAGCCGATTGTTCCTTCTAAAGATGGTTGTTGTTCGCCATTACTGTAAAAACTGGTAACGCCATTAATTCCTGTAATTAGTTCTAGATAGGGAACAACAGGAGTGGGAGTATAGCGCAATCCTGCTTCTTTAGTATTGGGTAATGGTTTCCCCGACCAAAGGGAAAAGTTTTTTCTGACAAAAATTGCTCCTTGGTAGCGAGTTAAATTAATGCGATCGCTTTCTCTTTCGGCTGCTAATAAATCTAGCCTGTCGGTATCGGCATTGATATTTTGAATCGAGGCTTGATAGTTAAAATTAATTCCAGTTTCCCCTACGGTAATATTGGGAGAAGTTACCACTCCACCAATGCTACTCCTAACATTCTGAAACCCCAAAGAACCATTAAACAGGCGATCGCGATAATTGTATTCTAAAGCAAATTGATAGGGATTTTGGGGTCTGCCGACAATTTGTTGCAGTCTGGTTTTAGTGCGAAAATTGTCAGCAATTTCCCTAGCATCAAAAGAAGTCAAAGAAAAACTATTACTAAAACTGGTTTTTGGAGCGATCGCAATATCAATTCGATTTTTTAAGCCCAATGCCCCAGAATCTAATACTCCCCCTTCATCGCTGTCGCTAATACCAAAAGCAGTAGGAAACAAGGCTCGTTGCAAAAAATATTGGGGAGTAACACTCCAACTAATGCGATCGCTTTCTAAAAAAGAAAAAGATCTTTCGATAAATAAACCACCCCTTTCTTCTCCATCAAAGGCAACGCTAACTATACCTGGATTGCGGGGGCGATTGTCGAAAGTAAAGTTACTGACTAATAGGGGTACGGTTAAAGTATCATCCAGCACCAATCGGGATTTGCTCGTAGTCAGGCTGTTATTACCAGAATCCGATCGCTGAAAACTTGCTTTTTCAGCACGTACTTCTAATTCGGGAGGAGAAAAAGGATCGTTAGTTAAAGTTAAGTTAGTTGCTTCCCAATCCCTACCCTCGAAGTCGATTCTTTCTGCTTCAAACCTGAGACGATTAATCGTACCGCCAGTATCATTATTACCGCCAATAAGATCTATATCCCGACTGCTACCAAGAGAAGTACTAAATTCCCCTGTGGTAGTTACATCATTAATTGGTTGTTCGGTTTGCAAGCGATCGCTCAATGCTCGATCTAAGATATTTCTGTCGTTGGCTAATTCTCGATCTAAATCCGTATCTTGGCTCAAACTGGGCTGAAATATTTCTCCCCCCGCCTTAAAAATAACTCCCCGATCTGCCACTAAATAATATTCAAACCTCTCCCCTCGCAATACTTGTTCCCCCCGCTTGAGGCTAACATTACCCGTAGCTACAGCAATGCGATCTGCCAAATTAACCTCCAGGCGATCGCTCGTCAGTACCGATTGAGCAAACCGCAAGACTACATTACCTTCAGCGAGTATGGTTTCTGAATTACTATCGTATTCCTGGCGATCGGCGATAACTTCAATTACGTCGATTTTATCGATGGGAATCGAAGGTTGAAATTCGGTTTCTTGGCTAGAAATCAAAAATTGCTGTTGATTTTTTTGGCGATCGCTTGCAATTAAATACTTGGGAAACTGTACCCGAATTGGAGTATCGAATGATTTGACTGGTGGCATACTCCAAGCTTCGAGAGGTATTTGAGATAAGCACGAGCCTAGTACTATGAAAGCCGAAAATCGCCACAAATCAACCATTATCGTTCAACATTAAACATTTAACATTTAACATTTGACTGGTTCTTCGTCAATTGAAGGCTTTCAGAAATCAGAAGTCAGAAGGTATTTTCTTGCTGGCGATCGTAAAACAATAATAAATTAAGACTTAATTTGACTATTAATAATGGTAGTGTTATTGAAATTAAGTTACTTAAAATATCTAAAAAATATTACCGATGTCAAAGGCTTTGTATGTCCCACTACAGCTTTCTTTAGGCACTGTTTTATGTTTGTCCGTTAGTCCCGTTTTTTCCCAGGTTACATCAGACGGTACGGTTAATACTCAAGTCAACACCAATAATAATGTTTCAGAAATTACTGGAGGCGAAACTAGAGGCGGTAATCTATTTCATTCCTTTCAAGACTTTTCCGTACCTAGGAATGGTGAAGCTTTCTTTAATAATGCTAATGCAATCGAGAATATTTTTAGTCGAGTCACTGGCGGAAATATCTCTAATATCGATGGGTTAATTAGATCTAATGGAAGTGCCAATCTATTTTTAATCAATCCCGCAGGAATCATCTTTGGCGAAAACGCCAGACTAGATATAGGCGGTTCGTTTTATGGAAGTACTGCTAGCAGTATTTTGTTTGATGGTGGAGAATTTAGCGCGGCAGATTTAGAAAATCCTCCTCTTTTAACTGTAAATGCCCCTATTGGGTTAGGTTTTCGAGATAATCCAGGGGAGATTATTAATAATTCAATCGCTAATGATGGTAGGGGTTTGTCAGTAAATTCTGGTAGTAACCTTAGTTTGTTAGGTGGCGATCTTAATTTTAATGGAGGAGTAATAACTGCACCTGGAGGAATAGTTAACCTAGGTGGATTATCTGTAACAGGTGAAATTGCCATCAATAATGACGGTAGTTTGAGTTTTCCTGAAACAGTAGAAAGATCTAATGTTTCCCTGACTAATGGAGCATTAGTTAAAGTACGGGATGCTGGGGGAGGGTTTATTAACGTCAACGCTCTTAATTTTTCTCTTGCCGAAGAAAGCATCTTACTAGGTGGAATTGAATCTACATTAGGCTCTTCCGACGCTCAAGCTGGAGATATTGTTGTTAATGCACAGTCAATTTTGTTAGAAGATAATTCACAAATTAGTACTGCTACAGAAGGAATTGGTAATTCGGGGAATATATTTATTACTGCGACAAACATAGAATTTACCGACGAACTCAGAGGTGACGATTTGGCTTCGCGATTAATTGCTAGTACCTTTGGTCAAGGGGATGCAGGTGACATTGAGATTAATGCCGATGAAATTTCCTTAGATGGTAGTGGTGGAGGAGTGGTTAGTAATGTTGGTCTAAAAGCAAATGACGATCCTGTTGCTGGTGTCGTAGGAAACGCGGGTAATATCACCATCACGACAGGTTCGATTTCTCTATTTAATGGGGCAGGATTGGTGGCTAGTACTGCTGGAGAAGGTAATGGTGGCAACGTAACTATAAATGCTAGGGATTTTGTCAGTCTTGATGGAAGAGGAGATAATATACCAAGATTTTCTGATACTTTTGGCTTTGAAATTACCAGAGCTACCGCATTAAAAAGTGATGTTCGGGGAGCATTATTTGAGAATGAAGATAATGGAGTTGGCAATGCTGGGACAGTTGAAGTGAATACTAGAGTTTTGTCGTTCGACAATGGAGCAGAAATACTAACACCTACTTCTGCATTTGGCAATGCTGGAAATATCATTATCAATTCATCAAGAGAAGTTAAGCTGGATAACCAATCTCAGATAATCTCTCAGGTTTTTTCTAATGGAGAAGGAGACGGGGGAAGTGTGGAAATTAATACAGATATTCTTTCCTTAAATCGAAACTCTACCATCCTTTCTGACACTCAACAAACTGGAAATGCTGGAAATATAGTAATTAATGCTGACGATCGAGTTTTATTACAAGATGGAAGCGATATTGTTACTGGAGTAGGACTTTTAGGAGAACAAGTAGAAGGAAATGCTGGAAGGCTGGAAATCAATACAGGAAATATCTTATTAGAAAATCAATCTTTGATAGTAACTCAAACTCAAGCAGTGGGTAATGCTGGAGATGTAATTATTCAAGCTGACGAATCAATCATCATTGATAGGGAGAGTGCAATATTGTCCGAAGTACAAGAAGAAGGAAGAGGAAATGCTGGCAATATTGAATTGAATTCAGAATTATTTAGATTACAGAATGGTTCTAGTTTATCCACCAGTACTCTAGCAGAAGGACAAGGAAATGCTGGAAATATCATTGTTAATGTTGAGAATATTGAAATTAGTAATGATGCTTTCATTCAAGCTAGAACAGAAAATGATGCTGCTGGAGGAGATATCTTCGTTAAAGCTCAAACTTTAAATTTGTTCAATGATGCAGAAATCAGAACTATAAGTCAAGGTAGTGGCAATGCAGGTAATATTCAATTCAATCTTTCTGGAGATCTAACTTTAGCCAATAATAGTAAGATTTCCGCCCAAGCCTTGAATGAAGCAAATGGTGGAAATAGTGCGATTCGTTGGTAGTAGGAGCTTCTAGCAACTAGAAGGGTATGACTATCGTTCAGTTGGATACAAAAATGACTAACACAAGTTAACCAAAGAATATGCGGATTACCGAACCGTAAAATGTACGGGAAGC
>NZ_JBZNBU010000385.1:0-1134 GCF_058530065.1 Waterburya sp.
CATTTGCAGTGCCATACTTTGCAGTCTTTTGGGCAATAGTTTGGGTTCATCATCGGGCTGACGCAAGGCTATTAAACCAAAATTACCGCAATATAAATATTCTGCTTTTCCCGTTATCATTGCCTCTATATCTGACAGGGAAGATAGGGCGATGAATGTGTTGGCAAAAATTAACGCCCGAATCAAAATATTATCAATGTAGGTCAAGAAAATAAAAGCGATCGCCAGATTGAAGATAATACCCGCCGAAGCTTTTAGTCTAATATTGTGAGGATTTCCCGCTTTGAGACGGGGTGAGGAGGTGACGGGGTGACTGGGAGATAAGATAAAGATGTAATTAAAAGAAATAAGTGATTTAAGAATTTGAATAATCGATCGCTGTTCGAGGATATTGGTTAAATTAATTGCCGATAAATTTCGATCCAATAAGGCGATCGCCATCGTATGCCCTAAGCCATGTACGATAATCGCGCTTTGCCAAGCAAATCGCAGGATAATGGAATAAATAATTAATAAACCAGGAACATAAACTAATTCTTCTACTATTTCTACTGTATAAACTGCAATTACTAAAACAATAACTTCGGGAATAATATTAGATAATCTAAAATGCTTCTCCATTGGCTGTACCTATTACCTACTACCTAACCTCAATCACAAAATTAGTCTTCTGCGATAATTCACGGATCGATTGGTAAAAACTGATAACCAAACTTATTATTAGCTGGCTGCATCTGCACTAACTGAATTTTGCCCAGGCGATCGCCCGATGGCAGAAAATTAACTACACTACTAGCCCCAGAAGTAGTAAAGTTACGGTCTGATAATTGTTGCTGAATACTTTCTCTAGTGGGATTGGAACTGGATTCAATGGCTGCAATTAAAGCTTGGGCAGCATCGTAAGCCATCGCGCTGCGCCAGTTAACCTCCCCACCCCAAAGATCGCGGGCAACCAAAGAAAATTCGGCATCAGCATGGGCACGGATATGCCAAGGAATAGCAATAACCATGTTTTTTCCCGCTTCTCCTGCTATTTGTAAGGTTTTAGGGGTATAGACATCATCGCCCCCCAAAATGCTGAGACGTTGACGGTTGACTTGGACTACCTGTAAAGCTCGATCGAGAGTACTAGTA
>NZ_JBZNBU010000386.1:0-4376 GCF_058530065.1 Waterburya sp.
ACCAAATTGTTGGTACTCATACAGGATAGTCCGAATTTTCTCCTGTAATGTATAAAATCTTACCATTTAATTTTTGACATAGCCATAGTTTTAAAGAAATATCAAGACTTTTGGCGCGCAACTGTATATTTTATCGGGTTTCTACTAATTTAGTTTCAGATTTTTTAAAGCCGTTTCTGCTGCTCGTTTTTCTGCTTCTTGTTTGCGACGACCTCGACCGATACCGTATATTTTATCCAATACCGATACTTGGGCGGTAAATTTTTGGTTGGAATCGAGTTTAGATTCATCAATAATTTGATATTCAGGCTTGACTTGGTAATTGGCTAACGCCCATTGTTGAAAGCGATTTTTGCTATCTATAAAAGTTACGGTCGATTGAGTAGAATTATGACCCTCTCTCGAATTGACCAGAGTTTCTGCTAAAGGCTCAAATATTTCTAGAATATATTGACGAACCGCTTCAATTCCCGAATCGAGGAAATATGCACCTAAAATAGCTTCAAAGGTATCATTGAGTAAAGAAGGATTGTCTCTACCCCCATCTTTTGCCGTCCCTTTGCCTAGGTGCATTAATTCTCCTAAACCCAATTCATTGCCTAATTTTCCTAATTGTTTTTCGTCCACTAGTCGCGATCGCAAATGAGTTAATTGTCCTTCCTGAAGTTCGGGATAAGTTGTGTATAACATTTCAGCAATTACAAATCCTAAAACTGCATCTCCCAAAAATTCTAGTCTTTCGTTATCCGCACTTACAGTTATGTTTTCATTGGTATAAGAACGATGGGTTAAAGCCAAATCGAATAGAAGAGGATTTTGGAATGAGGGTAACTTTTTATTCATGAGAATAGCTAACAATTAAGGCGTTCGACACTTTAAACAAGAGCAAATATAAAGTTTTATCACAAAACCCGTAAATATAATTTACTACTGAGAAGTAATTAATAGTAATGTTCGATCGATATAGGAGTTTAAATAAATCATTATAAATGACCAGTAGTAATGACTTAGAGAGAGCGAAATATCAACAACTACAAGAGTTATTGAATAAATGTCAAACTAGCGATGACCTTCAACAGCAAGAGTCAATAATCAATCAAATTGTAGCTATAGTTTTGCGCTCGCGACCTCTATGTCGTCGATTTAATGGTACTCCCTTAAAAGGAGTATATCGGGAAATATACAATCGAGTAAAAGATCGGTTATACAATCATCTTCAAGAAGATTTAATCGGGTTTAGTAGTCAGGATAATATCCCCAATAAACCAAAAACAAAGCAAATCAAACCAGCTTATTTGTTTTTATTGCAAAAGCAGTTATTCAAACAAATATTGGATGACGAACAACTCAAACAAATGGGGTTAGCAGCCCAAAAATATCCAGTTAATAGCGAACTGAGAACCTATGCTTTAACAGAACTAATTGGAGGAATTAAACTATCTGGTAGATTATGTCGTCCCCATAGTAGTAAGTTTTCTTCAAGCTTGTACTTTACTCTCTATGAAGAAGCGATTGCAGAAACATTTGCTTATATCTGTCTCAATATAGATTTATACGATCCTCAAAGAGGAAATGGTAAGTTTATGAACTGGGTTAATTTTAAGTTAGATAAGCTAATTTTAAAATCCTATGCCAACGTTCAAAAATATGCCCGACATGAAATTGCTTTATTTGACGATTTAGAACAAACTAGCCAATCTCATAGTCATCTCGATTTAACAGAAATACTCAAAGAATATATCGCTTTAGACCCCGATCGCATTTTTACTACGGTTCATATTAGAAATAGACCAGATGCCAATTTTAGTACTATTGCCTTAGCTAAATTTGACCGCCGCAGTTGGGAGGAAATATCCGCAGCAATGGGTATACCAATTCCTACCTTGAGCAGTTTTTATAATCGCTGGTGTCGTCGTTTTACTCCTTTATTTAGAACAGAATTTAATAAATATCTTTAGACATTTAACAGAGATTCAAAAACAATGATAGATCGTCAAACTGAGTTATTTCAAAGTATCATCCCTCTCAAAACTCATGTTGAGGCGGAAAGATTTCGTCGCTATCAATCTCAAGGAAGCAAAGCCAAGCAAGTTTATCTCAATACTTTGGCAGTGTCAGCGGTAAATTATTATCTCAATTTCTTGGGATGGGCGACTAATCTTGAGGATAGTGATAGTTGGAATCCCCTCCTACAGACCATGATGGATGTTGCCGATCTCAAAATTCCTGGTTATGGCAAATTAGAATGTCGTTATGTTTTAGCAGGAAGTAGTGTAATTGAAATTCCTCCTGAAGTATGGTCGGAAAGAATTGGTTATGTAATCGTGAACTTAGATGAATCCTTAAAATCTTTTACAATTTTGGGGTTTTTACGACAGGTGACCCAAAGTCGATTGCCTTTGAGTAAGTTGGAATCATTAGCAAATTTTCCCAGCTATTTAAGCCAACAAAAACGCGCTACACCAATTCAACCGACTCGGATCGAGCGATGGTTTTTAGATCGTCAGGATAGTAATTGGCAAAAACCAGAGGAGTTACAGGCTGGCGATCTGACATTTAATTTTAGAAGTCCTCAAAAACCGCTCGATTGTTTGGAAAGTCAATGCCAAACAGAAATTAATCGAGTTAAGTCGATTTGCTTCAATGAGAATCTGACGATCGCTTTGATGTTAAACATACAGTCTCAAAGGGAAGCAGAATTTGATATTTCTTTGATCGTGTATAACGATCGCGCCAATAGTCTTTTACCCAAAGGTTTAGAGTTAATCGTTCTCGATGGAAACAGTTTTCCCGTAATGATTGCCCAAACTAACGAAACAGAAACAATTGAGTTTTGTTTTAGCGGTACTTTAGGAGAAAGCTTTAGTATTGAAATAGCTTGGGACGAACAAATTATGACAGAAAGTTTTATCATTTAATTTTTGATGGCAAAGCGTCCGATGACCAAATTAGTCATTCTTAAATTTAATGGAAATTTTCAAACGGGGTTTCAAGTTAGTTTAGACATCGGACAGGAAGGAAAACCTGTCGATCGGGGTTTTGCAGGAATTTTGCCCCCAGCACCAGAATTAATTGCCGCCTTGACTCTATGGCAACAAAAATACTCTCGTTTGGGTAGCAATAATCGGATCAAACCCAAGCAAGTTATTTTTGATGGCTCGATAGACCCCCAAAAACAATTAGTGGCAGCAGCTAAAAAGTTACAAGATCTGCTGCAAAACTGGTTGAATTCCCCTAGTTTTTATGAAGTTGACAAACATCTAAGAGAAGAACTAACTCGCTCTGAAGCAATCAGAATTATTATTTGTAGCGATCTCCTCGAAATTTATCAACTACCTTGGTGTTGTTGGGATTTATGGGAAACATATCCCCAATTGGAAATTGCCATTAGTAATTTCGACTTTAAACGCATACCAATAGCTCCCAGAGTTAAACGTCATAAAAAAGTTAAAATTTTAGCGATTTTAGGGGATAGTCAAGGAATAAATTTAGATGCCGACTGCCATTTCTTAGATTCTTTAGCAGGGGGTGAAGTTAGTTTTTTAGTCGAGCCTAATCGTCAAGAATTATACGCTCGCTTGTGGGAAGAAACTTGGGACATTGTTTTTTTTGCAGGACACAGTCAGACGGTAAATCGCCAAGGAGTTTTATATCTCAACCCAGAAGATCGATTAACCATCGAAGAGCTAAAACACGCCTTCAAACAAGCGATCGCCAATGGATTGCAGTTGGCAATTTTTAATTCCTGCGATGGCTTGGGAATAGCTGAAGAATTGGGCAAACTATTTTTACCCCAATCTATTGTTATGAGAATGCCTATCCCCGATCTGATGGCAAGAGAGTTTCTCAAAAACTTTTTGGAAGCTTACGCCCAAGGCAATTCTCTCTATTTATCCAATAAAAAAGCCAGAGCGCAATTGCAAGCCTGGAATAAACAATATCCCTATGCTAGTTGGTTACCCATCATTTATCAAAATCCCGCTACAATTCCTCCTGATTGGGTAAATCTGCACGCTCGACGGGGAGTACTAGCTCGCCTGGGAAAACTAACCCTCGACAAACAACTTTTTGCTTCTGGAATTTTAACGGCTGCATTGGTCTTAATTGCAGTAAGTCTGATTCAGTCTTGGGGATGGCTAGAAAAAAGCGAATTAAGAATTTACGATCGCTTGATGAGCTATCGTCCTCTATCCAGTCGCGAACAAAGGGTTTTAGTCGTGACGATTGACGACAGGGATATTGAATACCAAAAAAATCAAGGTATGGCTTTTAATATGCGCGGATCTTTGTCAGATATCGCTTTAGAACGGTTAGTTGCTAGGTTACAATCTGGGGGAGCAAAAGCGATCGCATCCGATGTAATTCACGATTTTCCT
>NZ_JBZNBU010000387.1:0-1213 GCF_058530065.1 Waterburya sp.
CGACAATCTATTCAAAGAGCGATCGCGTGCTGATAGACTTTGTCGGCGGTAATTGCAAATACGAATGTCGCCATATTCACAACCAGCTTGACGAATTAAATCTACTGCGATGGCAGCTAATTCTTGATGAGTTGTTTGACTAGGAGCTTGTACCATAGAGAGTTGTTCAAGGATTGTTTCTCTATATTCTATTGATTTTTGTCGCTCGATCGCCAAGTCTCCTCCTCACCGAGTCTTCTACTTTTCTGTTGCCAAACAATCTTGGAAATACAAACTATATAATTTACAACTGGGAACTACCAAATTATTTTCTAATTTAATCAAACCAATACTTTCTAATTTATAAGCATTAATCGGAGATATCGAAATTGGTTCTTCTGCGTTGATTATTTTTTGATAAGATTCCCACAGTTCGGGATATTCTTTTAAAGTTACCAAATGTCCTTGTAAATGACTGCGGTATATTCCCGAAGCAGTATGAGCTTCTGCAATCAGGCGATCGAAAGTTAGATCTTGAGTAGACAAAGCATAAAATGCCAATCTAGCTAAATAAGGATAGCCGCCAATTATTTCCATTAAAGAATTAATCTTACTATCTAAATCTTCTACTGTTTGACTAAACTCGTGACGATTGGCTAAATCTTTCATTTGCTCGAAATCAAATTCAGCTAGATGAATGGGCAAACCAATATTAAAGGGAGATTTATTAATATCTAGAGGAATATATACATCAGTTGAATGAACTACTATTAAGCGTAAATTTTGCCAAATTGGGGTATTATTGCTCTCTTCATGCCAAAATCGCAGTAGTGGGAGAAATTCTTGGGCTACGTCTGGATATTCAAATAGACGATTGACCTCATCCAAAGCCAAAATCAAAGGCTCTGATAGTTGTTCGAGAATATATCCTTGAAAATAGGTAGTGCAGCTAACTTTAAGTCCTAAATCTTCATCCCAATATTCATCTAACTGAGATTGTATTCCCAACTGAAGGGTAATATTCGCCATCAGCCAACGTAAAAATTTGTTGAGATCCGACAAGATGGAAGCCTCTGCTAATTGCAGATCGAGCGATACGGTATTGTATTTTTGTGCTTTCGCCTGGGTTAAAATTCTCGTCACCAAGGAGGTTTTGCCCATATTCAAAGGAGACTTGATTCTGATTAAAGCTCCTGGCTGATTGATTTCCCGATCTACTAAAAATTCGTTGGGA
>NZ_JBZNBU010000388.1:0-3143 GCF_058530065.1 Waterburya sp.
GGTAGGTTTATTTAACAGTAGAGATAATAAAACTCCGTGAAAGCGAGATGCGATCGCCAGATCTAAATCGATTAACTGACTCATCAACTCATCGACAGTTAGGATCGATCGCTCGATAATTAATGCTTCGGCAACTCCTTTTTGTTGTAATAGTTGTTGGAAATCTTCAATAGCTAACTTGTCATGGGAAGTTTGACCAGGAAACAAAGCCAGAGCATAATTTTGTTCTGTCAGCCAAACAGCAAAGTCAGCTAGTTTGTGGAGATATCCTTGATAGATTTTTTCGTCCTTTTCGGGCCAAGAAGATCTAGGATTGAAGTAAGACATCGCACCAATTCCTACTAAACCTTGACAATTACTCTCCCTTGAAGATCTGGCGTAAGATTCTGTCGGCAAACTAAAAGCTAAATCCGCATACACAGGATCGTCTCGTTTGAAACCCACTACTCGCTCGATATACTGTTGAGAATCTCGATCTCGATAGGAGCGATAGTCAGCTAAAGAGAGAGTAATCCGAGTAAATAACTTGCTCAAAGGGCGATCGATTGGTGCTGCGCCAACGCTGACAATTAAATATTTTGTACCTGCCAACTTAGAAAATAAACACCATCTTAATAAAGTAAAAGGGTGTCCCCAAGCACCCCCCCAATAATCGTCTAATTGTCCTCCTCCCGAAACAATTAGGAGGTCTAAATTTAACTTTTTGAAATTTTGATAAGCTCTCAACCAAGCTAGCAACTCTAAAATCCGAGCAACAATTTTAATGGCAATTTTTTTTACCCAAGAGTTAGCTCTATTCTTGTTCCAATCAAGCCAAAGATCGCTTAACTTAGTTGCCAAACTAGTTGCACTTTTTCCTTTCCACCAACAATAATTAGCAGAATTTGCTCTCTTGTCAATAGGATAGGTAGGAATACCATGCCTTGCTTCGGTATCGTGGGGTTTTAAGGAAAAAGCACATATTTCTAGCTCGGAATTTAACTTACGGAAATTATCAATTACACTCTTTTGGATTGCTGCATCTCCTAAGTTTCCTCCACCAAAAGGCCCTAATAAACCTATTTTGCTAATTCCTGGAGATATATTTAACTTATTGGCGACTGCTTCCCCTGTTTTAGAAATATCTATCAAGGTCATTATTAAAGCGAGTTGTTAAAAAAATTTATGTTTTTTATCTTATGGTAACTTTTATTCAAAATAAAGCTCTAAATGAACTTTAAATCAAAAGAAAAAATTAGTTTTTAGTTCAATCTTCTGTTTTTTAGCCAAGGGTTTTCGACAATTAGAATTAAAATTTCTGCGATTAACTTCTCTCGACTTTTTCTGACCCAAACTAAGATACGACCGTAACACAAAAATTTATTAATCAAATTGACAGAAGCACGATTGACAATCCGAATAAAGTGAAATACTTGTCGCCAATACATAAAGTAGCAAAAATATGGCAGGTGATTTTCGTCTATTTCAGGATGAAACCAAGCCATGCGCTTGTAACGATCGCGATATACTTCAATCGATCGCTGTTGATGATAGCGTTTATAAAATAAAGGCTCGTCGATTTTATAAAACTTGCCGTACAAACTCAATTCCGCTAGAAAAGCGCGATCGGAATCGGAATAATTAAGTTGTAGGTCTATTTCTTTTAATACTCGCGATCGCATAAGAGAATAGGTGGCTTCGCAACGATGTTCTCTACTGACTAGCTGGCAAAAACGCTGATGAGCTTCTGAAGCTTGACCGATACTAGTTTCAATCTTGTTAATTTCCTTACCATTATCATCGATAATGACAATATCCGAATAACACAACACAACTTCGGGATTTTTCTCCAATACTGCCACCGACTTGGCGATTAACTCTGGTGCGAGGCGATCGTCATGAGCCATCAAGCGATAATACTTACCCCTAGATAATTTAAAAGTCTTGTTTTCGTTATTTACTCCGCCAATATTACTCGGATTGCGATAGTATCTAACACGACTATCCTGGGCTGCATAACGCCGACATATAGCTTCAGTGCGATCGCTCGAATGATTGTCGCAAATAACCAGTTCAAAATCTCTAAAAGTTTGGCTCAAAATCGAATCAATCGCTTCTTCGAGATATATTTCTCCGTCATATACAGCTAAACCAATACTAACTGGAGGAATTTTCTCTGCCATATTCTTCAAAGTACTGTTCTGATAAACAAAAGACTTGTACCAATCTCCTTTCTGTTGTTTAAGATATCTAAAACAACTGAATTAAGCTATTTATGCTTAAAACATCTTTAAAGAACTTATACTTTGTCTATATTATGCTCAGATTAAGCGTTTTATAAGATATGACTAGGAGACTAGAGAATTGGGGAATAGGGGGCTGCTTACAAAAGCAGCTTTTTTTTTGGTAACATCAGTGATTTATCGTCCCTACGGGACGAGGCTCTAGGCTTTAGGGTATAGGCTCTAGCCAAGAGTCGAGTTCCGTAATTTGAGTATAAGACTCCTTCCTTTGGGGAGATTGTAATTAGGAGAGGTTCAATCCCCTTCTAATTATTAGAGCCTAGAGCCTATAATGCTCTATGTCTTTGATTTTTCCGACCATGCAGCCATAGCGTGAGGTACGATGGGCTGAATCAATTCTTCTATGGCACTGGCATACAAAGCAATTTCACTTTGCGCTCCTTTCCCCTTTCGGAGTCCGATAAAATGTAGTAGAGCTTGTAAGCTTACCGTCCAAACCCAGGAAGTATAAACAGAGGGAACTAAAACCCCTCTAGCTTGTTCTCTGCCGACTCCCAATTCCAATAAATTAGCGTAGGCTTGATAGCTAGCTTCGCATTGTTGTTTATATATTGCGCTCGCGCGATCGTTTATTTCTTCATCTAAATTACCAAAAGTAGCTTGTTTATTACTTTTAGACTGCTTTCTAAAATTAGGCGGAATATAAAATTCATTGCTATCATCTATTGCTACATAACGAAAACTTTTCTCATTCCAACCTAATTGTTCTTCATTATGATTGCTAGCAATTACGGGTTGAGTCGATGGAGGATATTACTCCTCGCACCTCTCAGTTAGATCTAGACGTGCAACTTTCGTGGCATCTAGCTCCCGACTTGGTTAGAGCTTTGTTCTCTTTTGCCCATGTGTACATAATGGTGA
>NZ_JBZNBU010000389.1:0-3079 GCF_058530065.1 Waterburya sp.
CCACAATCCATATATTCCTGCATCTTTTGTTGTGCTTCAGCAAGATTATCGGTAGGGGATAACAACTCAATAACAAAATCGGGATCGATGGGTGCGTAGCCTCGTTTTTGTTTGTCGCTGAGACTATTCCAGCGGTTTGTAGCAATCCAACTGACATCGGGCGATCTGATTGCACCGTTAAACAACCTGAAGCCTGTGGAAGAATCGAATACTATTCCCAATTTTGTTTGCTGATTCCAATACCAGATTTGACCAAATAAATCTCCCTTGCGTTTTCCTGTTTCACTACCTGTTGGTGGCATGATAATTAGTTTTCCGTGTTGGTTAGTTTCAAATCTGAGATCGGGATTGTCACGACAGATTTTTTCCAGATCGCGATCGCAGATTGAATCAGTAAAAGCCTTCAGGTTGAGAGTATAATTCATAATTCTGGTAGGATGCACTCGATAATATTATAAATAGACTGCAATCATAGAAATAATAGTTAGTGAGCTACATTGGACTGTAATTGTCAATTGTCCATTATCCATTAAGAAACTCCTGAATTTATCCCCTGTTCTAAAATCAGCGATTGTAGAATACTAGCGATTGTAGAATACTGGCATGCCTTGTCTCTACTACCCTAATTGTTGTCACCTATGGAATCAAATTTCTTAACTGCAGTTTTCTTACCCCTAGCTTTGTTTATCATTATGACTAGCATGGGTATGGGTTTAACCATAAAAGATTTTCAAAGAGTAACTGTCGAACCACAGGGAGTATTTTTAGGTTTGATTGCCCAGCTAATTGTTTTGCCCTTAGTTGGTTTTTTGGTAGCCAAAATATTTACTCTTTCTCCAGAATTAGCGGTGGGTTTAGTAATTATTGCTGCTTGTCCTGGTGGTTCTACTTCTAACTTAATTACTTATTTGATTAAAGGCAACGTTGCTTTATCTATTACCCTGACGGCATTTTCTAGTTTAATTACAGTATTTACTATTCCTTTGGTCGTTAATCTAGCGATGCAAACTTTTTTGGGAGAAGCAACGAGTTTACAATTTTATCTGCTAGAAACCACCTTAAAGATTGCCGTAATTACTGTGATTCCTATCGGTTTGGGGATGCTAATTAGTCGTTATGCACCTCAATTTGCTGTTAAGGCAGAAAAGTTAGCTAAATATTTTTCTATTTTCTTTTTAGCAATAATTATTTTTGGCATTTTGCTAGTAGAAAGAGGCAATTTAGCTAGTTATATTTATCAAGTAGGCGGGGCGACTTTAGCTTTGAATTTGTTAACAATGGCTTTAGGATATGGCATTGGCACTATTGCCAAACTACCAGAAGATAGCGTTAAAGCGATCGCCGTAGAAGTAGGAGTACAAAATGGTACTCTAGCGATCGCAGTAGCTAGTTCTCCCACTTTTTTAAATAATTCGACAATGGCTATTCCTGGGGCAATTTATAGTTTGTTGATGTATTTTACCTGTGTAATATTTGGTTGGTGGTTAGGAAGTCGCAAGGTAGATATTGTTAACTAACAAAATGCTTGAATTTTCATTTTTCTCTTGAAAAAGCAATCATAAAATATTGATAACTAAAATCGAGAAGTAGTCAGGGTATTAATATGAACGAGCGTTGCGTGATTCCTGTAATCAAAACTCTCAAAGATTATCAGGCTTATAAAATTAGTCCAGAAGATAATAACCGCCTGGCAATTGTTTTTGATTCTCAAACTGCTGACAATTCCCTTACCGTCTGTGTCGAAATTTTTGAAGCTGGCAGCGCAACACCTCCCCACCGTCATAATCTGGCAGTAGAGATGTTTTTTATTCTCCAAGGAGAAGGAATAGCAGTTTGCGATGGTAAAGAAACTAATCTACAGACTGGAGACAGCATTTTGATGCCCAAAACAGGTACTCACTATCTCAAGAATACAGGGAAAGAACGTTTATATGCTTTGTGCATGATGGTGCCAAATGAAGACTTTTCAGAATTAATTCGCAACGGTACACCCGTAACTTTAGACGAACGGGATTTCCAAGTATTATCTAGAATTCATTGAACATTGAATGTTCAATGTTCAATGTTGCGATCGCCTAAATGATAAATGGTGAATGATAAATGATAAATGAAATAAATGAATATCGCTTTCGTGTTCGGGATTTCCTTTTAGGGGCGCAAATGTTATTTGTAGCGTTTGGGGCTTTGGTGTTAGTGCCAATCTTGGCGGGTTTAGATCCTAACGTGGCGTTATTTACTTCGGGGGTAGGAACTCTCTGTTTTCAACTGATAACAGGGGGGAAAGTTCCCGTATACTTGGCATCATCCTTTGCCTTTATTGCACCTATAAGTTTGGGCATCGAAAAATATGGTTTGTCTGCCACTTTATCGGGTTTGGCTGCTGCGGGAGTAGTTTATCTAATTCTTAGCTTGATTGTATTTAAAGGTGGTTCGAGAATCATCGATCGCATTTTACCAACTGTTGTTACCGCCCCTGTAATTATGGTTATTGGCTTGAGTTTGGCAAATACGGCAGTAGAGATGGCAACTGAGGGAACGGAAACCTATAGCGCGAGTACGGCAATCGTCGTGGCGGGGGTTTCATTGCTGGCAACGATGTTGACGGCAATTTTGACTCGCGGTTTCTGGCGGTTGATTCCGATCTTAGTAGGTATCTTGGCAGGATACATTGTGGCATTGCCTTTGGGTTTGGTAGATTTTAGCCCTATCGCCGAAGCTAACTGGCTGGCATTTCCCAGCTTTACCACACCGAGTTTTAATTTACCCGCAATTTTGTTTATTTTACCCGTCGCTATTGCCCCCGCGATCGAACATATCGGCGATGTGCTGGCAATTAGTTCGGTAACGGGCAAAGACTATTTACGCGATCCTGGGATACACCGCACATTATTAGCTCTCCTACCATTCGCGACTGCCACTTCAAACGACCCGAAGTTTTGTCCTCAAAGAATGGGTCTTGCACGCTTTTGGTGATCCAAGAATCAGGCGATCGCTACTGGCTAAAATGTCAATAAAAGAAGATTTTGTGAGTAAATAGAATGAGAGCTAAAAAAGCGGTTATTTATGTCAGAAAACCAGC
>NZ_JBZNBU010000390.1:0-3356 GCF_058530065.1 Waterburya sp.
ACCTTAAATTCTTCCCCTGGCTGACAGCTAAACTCTAATTGCATCCAATCATCGAGATCTTGTGCCTCGGCGGAAAGACAAATGCGATCGCTTGCATCTAAGATAGCTACGGATAAACCAGCAGGTAAGTTACTATTAGCTTGTCCTGGGTATAGTTGCAACCGCAGATCGATCGCAGACTCGGATTCGGCTTGTACTTGTAAGATTAAAATAATTTCGCGCTCGAGACTATTTAATTGCCATTGAATAGTTTTACCTCTAGTAATGGAGTTAGCAACAGCCAAGCTGCGAGTCATTCTACCTGCCAGGATGGTTTCTACTAGTTGCCAATCGGTAGTAAAGACATTGGCTAGCCACTGACTGAGATTGGTTGCGGGTGGTTTCGCGATCGCATCAAATAAATTTTCTAAAGGTTGCAAGGGATCGATCACAACCGATTCGGTATCGAATTTTATGTCGAACCTGGGTATGAAACCGAGTAATTCTATCTGCTGCAATTCTTCTGTTAATCGCACTACCACATAAGCCAAACGATCTTCTCTAGCTACTAGAGGAATAGTGGCTTCTGTTTCTCCTGGTAGCAACCACAGACATTCTAATTTTCCTTGAGGTAAGGTAATGTCTGCCACATCAAATAGGGCGCGATAACCAGCTTGCCAACAATCGCTATGAGCAATGTTACTGTTAATATTCAGGCATTTGAGATAGGTATGTATGCCATATACAACTAGAGTATTCAGATATACCCGTTTTCCCTTCGTCGGGTTTATTTGTTCCCTAGCAAATTGTTTGGCGTAACGATGGGCGTTTTTATCGAGAAGGATGGTTATGGATTGGGGTTGTGTGAGGGGCATATTTTTAGGTAATGGGTAATGGATGATAGGGACGTTTCATGAAACGTCCTTACGTTCTGCTAGTTGTTGTAAGAGAGGGAGACATTTCTTTTTCCAGTGGGAATAGAGGGTTTGATTGTTTACTTTTAAATCCCTGGCTATTATGGATATTTTGTCTGGAGGATCTGCCAGTAACATCCGCATTGCCAGACAGTGACAATTACACTGAGGATGTTTGCGGGGATGGGTAGTAGTGAGGTTATTTCCCAAGTCTTCTTGGATGTGTTTGGCGATCGCATTAGCAATATTTTGTTTTTTTTCGGCTTGCATTTGCGCTATTTGAGTATCCAACAAACTCAAGGAAACTTGGGGATCGGCGATCGCTTCTATAGGATCTAAGTCGTTATCTTCCCTGGTAGAAGGATAGACACGACGGGGATCGTAACTGTTATCGGCAATATATAAATCGCGGATGCGCCATTTAAGATAGCCATTAATCCAGATAACCATACTCTTGACAGTGGAGTCGGTAACGGGATCGAAGCGATCGATATTTTTACAAGCCCATTCCAAAGTTCGATTGTATGCCTCTGGATAGTCTTGGTGAGTAGATTTATAAATTCCTGGTAGTTGTTGGATTATTAGTAATAAGCGATTAAGTGATTTCTGTCTTTCAGTCGGGCTGGTTGACTGACGACAGTTCGCGATCGCATTCTGTAATTGTTGTTCCACATTTATTATTTAATTAATATTATTTGGTTTATTGGTTTAAATATTTTTTGCCTTTAGTAGTTAATTGCCCGTGAGCGGATTTAGATTTAGTAGTAAACCAAGCGGTAGCTGCGATCGCCAAACTGGCTTTAGGCATGACCACTAATGCGGGTAAAATTAGATAGCGGTAGGCAGCGATGATTCCCGATAGGGGTTTGAACATAGCGGAAGCCAGAATAAACAATCCGATTGTACCCGCAGTCACATATTTTTGTTGGTTAGAGCGTAAGTATCCTTTATCAATTAGAGATTGATGGTACTCTTTACAATATGGTGCGATCGTTCGTTCTAATTCCTGACTTTCCTGAAGATCCGTGTCTGTTTTCGGTACGTGCAAATAGTCAAAGATCGCCTGTTCGATCGGTTCTAAATGGGATGTATGCTTAAAGTAGGTTGCCACTCTGATAAGGTCGTTTTCTATTTCCAAAAATCCCAAACGCAATAGATCCTCACAAATTGCTTTGATAATCCCTTCCTTACCATTTTTAAGATAAGCGGTTTCTTTTTCCGTAGGCTGTTGAGAAATTTCTACCAAAGAAGATTCTTCTTTTGCCGTTACACTAACCTCTTCCCCAATTCTGGCAATGATACCAGCATAGATATTCAAAAGATCGGGACGAGAAATTAAATAAGTATTCATAGTTGATTAGTTGAACTCTACGGTTACTAATCAGAGGCAGCAAAAAAGTTTATGAAACTTGTTCTTAAATTCAAGAAATAAAAGGCAGACGGGATAACAAAGAAAAGATACCAAAACCCAGTAATAAAGCCCCACTGGCGGGATTGATCCAACTCGACCAACGACGCAATTCGAGAATCTTTTTAATTGAGGCGGTAAAAGTCCCAGCTATAACCAAGGGAGTAACATAACCGATGGCATAGGCAATCAATAAACCACCCCCTAAAATAAAATCTTGAGTCGTTGCCACCCAAGTTAGAAGAGTCGCTAAAACTGGAGTACTGCAAGGGGAAGCAATCAAACCAAAAGTCAAACCCAATAAATACGAACGTACTCCACGAGGTAAATCTTCGCCGATCCAATCTGTCGCCCCCAAACTAGGAAACTGAAGGGGTAATATTTCTAATAAATTCAATCCCATGGCGATCGCAACTAAACTGACGATAATGGGCAAACCTACGCCAATCTGCCCGTATACTTTACCGATAGTAGTAGCTAGAATTCCTAAAGCCGCCAAGGTAGTAGCTAAACCTAAAGCAAACCAGCTAGATTGGGCAGCAGCCTGCAATCTCCCTTCCGACTCGTAGCCGCCAATATAACCTACGGTGATGGGTAGCATCGAAAGCATACAAGGGGTCAGGCTAGTAACCAATCCTGCTAGAAAGATTACTCCCAAACTAACTATACTGAGATGGGTGAGTTGGGTCGAAACTACTCGATCAGCAAATCGTTCTAATAAGAAAAACTGCGTTTGTAAAAATTCCAGCATATAAAATCAATATATCAAGTGAAGGGATAATTCTTTAAAAATTCTATCAAAATCCTTAATTATTGCTGGGAAATTTACGTTACAACTAATCTATAAAAGAGTATTATCGAATCCATATGTTAGGAAGTTTTCAGCAAAGCAACTTGCGAATAGAAGTCGATGCTTCGGCAAATATAATTGAAGAAAGTCTCTTAGAAAGCGATCGCATCAAACAGTGGATGTGGCCTCAAAATTTTACTTCTCTATCGGGAAAACTCAGTCCTGGCAATACTTTTACTAGTTCCCTAGGATTGGTGGAAATCGA
>NZ_JBZNBU010000391.1:0-1027 GCF_058530065.1 Waterburya sp.
AGGAATTTTTAATCCAGAAAGTAGCCATACCTGTAAAGGTCGAGTATAGGGAAATAAATGCAAACATACTAAAACTCCACCTAGCCAAAGCAGAATCTGAAAGTAGAACAATAATCTGTATTCAATCGCTTGGAAATTGTTTTGGTATTGCTTCTTAGTTGCGCTCTCGTCTGGGGCAATTTCCGTCGGCTTATCGGTTTTGGCTTTAGTTGGTTGAATGCGCCATCGTAGTTTTCTGAGTAACCAATTCCCGATTACTACCGCAAACATCATGCCACCAGCGATCGCAAATTGACGTTTTAAAAATTGTGGTTGCCGCTCTTGTTTGGCTCTGATTAATGCCTGTTGCAGAATTTGGCTTAACTCTTCTGCCCAAGTAAATGTATTAATGTCCCGTAGTTTGGCATCTAGTTCGGTTACGGTAAAAAAATATTGACCGTTAATATAGATCGTTGGCAAACCATTAACTGTAACTACATTAACTTGCAAATCGTTACTGTTGCTTTGAAAATAAGCATCACTAATTTGTTCTAAATTACTCTTGATTTTTGGCACTCTTTCTGGCAGATAATCTTCTAATGCGGTAACTTGAAATAAACGACGACCATCCAGCCAAATCCATTCAGCGACTGGCTTTTCCGAAAAGTTGGCTAGACGAGACAGATAAGAAAATAAACTTGATGTATCTTTGAAGGTTATCGATGTAGATGTTGGTTTTGTATCAGTTGGATGAGTAGAAGTTTGAGCTATTAATGGAGAAGTAATACATATTAGTCCCCAAGTTAACGCGATCGTCAGCCAAAATTTAAAGCGAGGGAGTGAGAAAAACATGAAAAACTACTAAGCTTATCAAAGGAGTTTATTTCTCAATTGGACTATATTCATTGAGCTAAAGCAATATTATTAAGCTTCTAACTATATATAAAATATAAATAAATTGAAGAAATTGTGAGTAAGTAGCAGTCAGAGAGTGCTGCTCTGTCCGATGGTAAAGATTAGTAACTCAAGTTTTTTTCAGAAAACTGGC
>NZ_JBZNBU010000392.1:0-1453 GCF_058530065.1 Waterburya sp.
GTATTGCTCGATTACTTTTTGTTGATGGTTAGATACTTGCTCAGAACGGTTATTTACAGGGCGATCGAGTTTGCTTTGCATGAATTTCTCACGAATTAATCAAAACCTATGATTATTGCTGGTATTTACATCGAATAAGATCTATATAGTTATCGTGAGATAATTCAAAAATTTCGCAGATCGATTTTTATCTCAAAGGACGATTGCTAATTTCCACAATCATCTCGCCTTGGCGTAATTGTTCTAAAGCATCAAGCAAAGTAGCAGAAAGTAGTTTTCTCAAATTGCGATTTGTAACATTCCCACAAGTCAACCATAAGATTTGAGGAGGAGATCCTAATCTACAAACAAGATCCACAAAATCACTATCCTTGGTCATAATAATCGCATTTTCATCTCGTGCTGCTGTAAAAATATCGGTGTCTTGAGCATCCCGCAGTCCTAGATCTCTTAATGCAAAAGCTTCCAGATTGAAATTTTCTCTTATCCATCCAGCTATAGTTGGCGGTAACTGAGCATCAATCCAAATTTTCATGCTGTAAGTCTGGGAAAATCAGTGCGTCGTGCAGCAAAGATTAAGCAAGCTTGAATATCTGCCAATTCTAAATCGGGGAAATCTGCCAAAATTTCAGTAAAACTTACATTTTCTGCCAACATTTCCAAAATATCAGTAACTCGAATTCGCATCCCTCGAATACAGGGACGACCACCGCATTGACCAGGGGTTTGAGTAATACGACTTAATAAACTACTCTCTGAACTCATAGATATATTTATTGAAGACTCGATTTATTTCCATCTTACTAACTAGGCGCGATTTAATTCTTCAATAAAATGCGCCACATCTGTTAGAGAATAGGCAAACTCTTGTATTTGAGGGGCAGCTTTCGTCCAATAGCGATCGAAACTAGCTTCTAAATTCCCCTCAATAAAATAAAGCCCATCTTTGGTAACCGCCCAATCCCAGCCAATAAAAGGGAATTCCGTAACGCGATCGTGACACCATTGAGATGCTGCTACTGCTTCTGCATATAAAGGGACTGTTAATTTAGTTCCATTAGCTAAAGTACATACCCCATTCTCATCTAAAGGTAGGGCTTGATTATCTAAAGAATTAGATATGCGATCGCCTACTAACAGACAAGCAAAGAACTCTCGGCGATTTTTTTGCCAGCGTTGCGTCCAGATACGGATTGTTACTAAAGGTAAACCTGGCAATGCTGTTTGAATTTGGGGATGATTGTGTAAAATATCTTCAAATACCAGATTATCTCGCCTTTTCTTACTCATTTTCAGTATGTCTTCGCGAGTGACTAGATCGCAGTCATCTCCCCAGCCACTATAGCGATTTTTGGCAAATATTTTGCCCTCTGGCAAATTTAAAATGTCTTGTTCTGACTTGAAATGATAGCGTTTAGTTCTTAAGAATAAGCGATTGCCAGAATCGAAGAAA
>NZ_JBZNBU010000393.1:0-1923 GCF_058530065.1 Waterburya sp.
AAATTGGTTCTCCCGCACTAGTAATTACTAGTATTTCCAAGCGATCGCTCGGTTGGGGAGCAATACATAGGGTTGGGGCTGTATCTGTCTCTTGGATGCCCAAAGAGGCTTGATATTCCGCAGTTCGACAGCTTCCTGAATTGAGGAAGGAGTCTTGAGCGTTGGGGTTGAGTTGCTCGGGGGCAAAATTGACGTAAACTAATGCGGGATTGCGGTTTGCCTGTTCGCCAATCTTCATTAGAGTAGTTTTGGCTTCAGAAATTGAAGCGATAGTAAGATTCGGGACAACAGTAGGATTAGTCGTTGTTGTAATGGTCTTGTCTTTTATTTCTGGTTCTTCGAGATCGGTAATTATTTGGGGATCTACGATTGGCGGATTCACCGAAATAATAGAAATTCTGTCTTGAATCTCGGTAAATATGAAGGAGTCATCAGCTTCAAAGGGGAAAGTATTGCTGTAGATATTACCTTCCGTACCGTTGATTGCTGGATTGCCAATAATAAATGGAGTTTCGCCATCTCCTCCATGAGTTATACTAACTTCGCCACCTCTGAGGTTAGGAATGCCGTTTTCGTCTTCTATGGGAGGGGCAAAGGAAGAGATACTCGCTTCTTCTTCTATTTCAGGATAGACAGTAGAAGCCAAAGAAACAAATGTCTCCGTAGCGCGGAAAAATCCTTGAGTAGTGACGTTGATATCCGCAGGATCGCCAACAGCACTTTCAGCGTTAATGGTACTGACGGTAATATTTTTTCCTTCCCCTAGAGTAGTTAGATTTACCGCACCGCTATTGCTAAAGGAGAAAGAACTAATGCCAGGAAAGATAGCATTAATCAAACTAACATCTTCGTTGTTTCTGACTTCTTCTGGTAAATCGAACAGCAATCTTTCGGCAATATTAGAGGGGGTTATCGTAGAAGCTAGATCGAAGTCGCTATCATTAGAAATATTAGCAGCACTCAATAAACTATTAATATAATCTCGTTGTACTCCTTGGCTGGTATTAATTTCTCCCTCAGTACTTTCTAAAGAAATAGATCCTCCTTGGAAAGACTCTGGTGCATCTGAATTGGATTCTGGATCGCCAAACGAACCAGAATAAATATAGCCCGTAGTAATATCTTCTTGTGCTTTAAGAGTAATATCTCCTGCTTCTTGGGCTGCACCCGATACAATAATTCCTAGATCTAAATTGTTTTCTATTACGTCGCCATCAGCATCCAATTGATTTACGGTGATGTTCTGGGTGAGATCGATCGCTCCAGTATTGGAAGTGATGTTAATATCGCCACCGTTACCTTCACTCGCCCCAGATACCAAACCAATTAAGTTAATATCCTCGCCTGCATAGAGATTAATTTCACCACCATCCCCAGTAGTGGCATAGGAATAGATCCCCAAAGGAGAAGAAGCATTGATACCACCATCGGTACTAAAGATGGTAATATCTCCCGCACTAATACCATCAGTTTCAGATGCAGAATCGATCGCCGTTAGATTAACATTATTTTCAGCAGCAATAGTTAAATTCTTACCGTTAGTATTAATATCTCCTTCAAATGCGATCGCATCCTCTTCAATAGCATTGTCTGGATTTAATTCGGCGTTGAAGTTGTTGGGTAAATTGGTAATTCCTTCGGCATTACTTAAAGTATTGTTTTCTAGGTTAATAACCCTGCCAGTACCATCTTGAGTAAATGCTAGGGTTTGAGGATTGCCATCTAAAGGAACAATTTCTCCCGATGCACTAAACCATTGATTCCCAAAACCAACTCCATTAGCAGTAGTAACGGTAAAGTCAGCGGGAACATTCAGACTAGCATTTTCCCCAAAGATAATTCCCGCAGGATTGATTAAAAAGAGATTGGGATTACCACCAGTTACTTGTACTGTGCCTTCTATTTCCGAAGCATCGCCGCTTG
>NZ_JBZNBU010000394.1:0-10533 GCF_058530065.1 Waterburya sp.
ATGTTAAATTGAATGGTAAAAAATAAAGCAGCTACAGCAGCAAATAATAATCGCTTAAACATTTTTCTCCTCAAAAGTTTTAATTCAATCGCGGTGCTATCAATTAACGCACCAACATACATAATCTTCAGTTATTTATCTTGACAGAATACCTTATAGTTTTAAAAAACAGTAAACAATCTTATCGCACTAAAAGCGAGCGTTGAATAAGAAAAGAATCAGAATAATATATTCTTAATTAGCTTCTGAATTGGTTTTGGCAGCCAGAATTTCTAGAATAATTGCCTTAGCATCTTCTAACGCCAGACAAGTACGCTCGTTTTTATAATCGATTTTAAAGCGATCGCATAGCTCGAATACAGTTTCGGTTTCGATTTGGTATTCAGCTGCAATATCGGCAATTGATAGTTCTGCAAAGCCCATAAGCAAGGTCTATATAAATCTTTTCAACTCAGATTGAATCAATTAATGATTTGTCAGGATTCAGTAATTATGTATCATACTAGGATTTTTCAAAGTAAGACAGAGTAAGAATACTCAACCAAAACCTTGATTACCCTAGGGATCGTATATATCATCCCATTTTCTAGACCTAATTTAAGCAAAAATTTATTGCTCGATCGATTGTTTTTTAGCTGAGGATGGTGCTGTAGGAAAAAGTAACGAGCGCAAATCGACTACTTTGCCAATTACGGCGATCGCAGGAGCTTGAAATTCATGGGATTGGATTAAATCGACTATCGAATCCAAAGTGCCAATTAATTCTTCTTGGTCTGGTCTAGTACCCCAACGAATCATAGCAATTGGAGTGTCGGGGGTCATTCCTCCTGCCAACAACTGAGGGATTATCTGAGGTAAATTATGGACTCCCATATAAATCACAATAGTTTCCGAGCCTCTAGCGATCGCTTGCCAATTGACATCAGGGCGATATTTTTCTACTGCTTCGTGTCCCGTGACAAAAGTTACCGAAGAATTATAGTGACGATGGGTCACGGGAATTCCCGCATAGGCTGGGGCGGCAATGCCCGAAGTTATACCAGGAATTACTTCTACTTCTACACCTTCTCGAACCAAATCCGCCATTTCTTCTCCCCCTCTGCCAAAGACAAACGGATCGCCTCCTTTGAGACGGACGACAATCGCGTTATTTTCGGCTTTTAGTCTCAACAATTCTGTTGTCTCTGTTTGGGGTAGTGAATGACGACCCTTTCGTTTGCCCGCATTAATTTTTTCTGCATGGGGGCTAACTATTGCCAAAATTTCTGGGCTAACCAAAGCATCATAAACAACTACATCTGCTTGTTCGAGTAAAGTTTTCCCTTTCACCGTCAATAAGCCAGGATCTCCAGGACCAGCACCGACTAAATAAACTTTACCCGTATATTTTTTTACTTGATTCATCTGGCAATATTAAATTTTGTTGGCAATTAATTCTGCTAAGGCTTCTGTTGCTCCCAAAGGCTCTCCTAGATTCAAATCGACTTCTGGATATTTTGTTTGTAAAGCAGCAACTTCTGTAGCTATCTTTTCAGTAATTTTACCTGGAAATAAAAAATAAGGCACTATTCCAATTTCAGTGTGACCCGCAGCAATCAAAGTTTCAATTTGTTCCGTCGTACTCGGCTCTGTAGACCAGTAAGCAATTGTTGCATTTAACTTGGTTGTTAGCTCTTGATAATAATCTTTTACTTCTGGCAGACGGCTTCCATGAGCCACCAAAACTCGCGCTCTACTAGACAATTGCTCAAATTTATCTGCCACTAGAGCGATCGTTTCCGAATATTTACCTAAAAACGGAGATAATTCTATTGTGACCCTTTGTTTGATTTGTTTGATTTGTTTGATGGCTAATTCAATTTCGAGGGGAATGTCTTCTCGGACGTGAACCCCAGGAGCGAGAAATAAAGGTAAAACTTTAACGAACCTGTAGCCCTGAGATTCTGCTTTTAAAGCGAACTTTACTAAACTTTCTCTTAAAGATAAAGGAGCTAATTCCAAAGCAGCAATTTCAACTAAAGAAGTTTGAGCATAATTGGAGGAACTAAATTTGCTTGATTCTAAGGACAAACCAGCTGCATTTACGTAATTGCTCTGAGCTATTATGTTCTTAGATTCAATTTTGTCAGCTGTCAATTGTCTCAATTTGGCAGCAGCAATATGAGTTTTACGGTTTCGGCTACCGTGAATGACTAAAAAGTAAGCGGAAGAGGTTAGCAAAGAAATTTCTATAAAGTTGTAATAAATTAATTAAAAAACTCAGACAACTATCTGAGGAATTATAGCAATTGAGATAGTTTATTCTGTAGTCAATGATATATCTTAAATACGGTATTTAGTATATATGTTGACATACTGCCAAAATAACTAGAAAAAATCATACTATCACCACAAAAAATAATAATTATCTAACATAAATATGTTGAGTAATAACTCTAACGATAAAAATACAAATAATTCCAGTCCTTCTCCAATTTCTTCTAGAGACGGCATTGATGTGAATCTAAGTGAATATCTAGTTAAAGTCAAAAGACGCTGGAAGCCAGCTTTAGCAGTATTTTTACTTACCTTGGGAGTCACAGGGGGTCTGAGTTTATTACAGAAAAAGACATATCAAGGAGAAGGTAAAGTACTTTTTACGAGAACTACGGTGGGTTCTCAAACTGGTATTGGCGAAGATGTCGGTCGATTAGACCCCATTCTTCCGAATCAAACTCCGATCAGCACTCAAATTCAAGTACTAGAGTCAGAACCAGTCATCCAGCAGGTAATCGATCGCCAAAAGCTCACCGATGACGAAAATCAGCCTTTGAAACCTAAAGATTTTCGTAAGAAACTGACTACAGAATTAATTGGTGGCACTGATGTAGTAGCAGTTCGGTATAAGCATCCCGATCCCAAAATGGCTTCGGAGATAGTCAATACCTTGATGGATGTTTATATTCAAGAGCAAATTAGAGGCAATCAATCCGAACCCGTTGCAGCTAAAGAATTTATCCAGGATGAATTACCTAACATCGAAACTAAAGTCGAACAAGCAGAACAAAAAATTTCTAGTTTTAGAGCGGAAAACAACATAGTTGACTTAGCTGAAGAGAAAAAAGGAATAGTGGCTAACTTAGGAACGCTAAATCAACAAATTTCTACCACTGGTTCGGAATTACAAGGATTGCAAGCCCAAACTTCTGCTTTGCAAGGTCAACTAGGTTTGAGTCTCAATCAAGCAGTGGCAGTAGACCAACTAGCATCATCTCCAGAAGTTCAAAGCATACTCGAACAGTTAAACCAAACTGAATCTAATTTAGCTCAAGAGCGTCAGAGATTTAATGAGGAACACCCCAGTATCATTAGTCTCAACGAGAAGAAAAACGACCTCGATAATAGACTTAAGGGAATAGTCGGCAATGCGATCGGTCAAGGAGTAAACGTACCCCAAGGTTTATTGCAAGATAATGAAGGTCTTAAAGAAAATCAATTGGAAAAATTTATTTCCCTCAAAATCGACGAACTTAGCTTGCAAAATCAAGTTACGGCTCTTTATCAAACCCAACAACAATATTTGCAACGAGCCAAAGAAATTCCCAGACTAGAAAAACAAGAACAAGAACTAATTCGTAATGCCGAAGCAGCCAGCAATACCTTAGGGACATTGCTGGAAAACTTACAAGAAGCAGAAATAGCAGCCAGCCAAGAAAGTGGCAATGCCAGGGTAGTAGAATATTCGCCAATACCAGAAAAAGGTAGTTCTGGCAGAACCATGCTTTTAGGTTTAGGGATCGTTTTGGGAGGATTTTTAGCTAACCTATCAGTCATCCTATTGGAGATGCAAGATCGCTCGTTAAAAACTTTAGCGGAAATTAAAAAGAGATTTGCTTATCAAACCATTGGTATTATTCCTTTAGAACCCCCAAGTTATCAGGGCAGAATCGTTACTAGAGAAGAACCAGATTCCTTTTCTAGCGAAGTCTATCGTATGATTCAAGCCAACTTGAAATTTTTGACTAGCGATAAACCCCCCAAGGTTATTTTGATTACTAGTTCCGTTCCCGAAGAAGGTAAATCTACAGTTTCAGCCAATTTAGCAGCAGCACTCGCTCAACTAGACCGTAAAGTATTGCTAATAGATGGAGATTTGCGTCGTTCTTCTCAACATCATCTGTGGGGAGTTAGCAACCACAAAGGTTTAAAAGATGTCATAGTCAGCAATGTGAGCGTGGCTTCAGTGGTATCCAAGCCAATGCAAAACTTAGACCTGTTAACTAGTGGAATGGTAAATTCTAATCCTCTAGGTCTTTTAGATTCTACTGGATTGAGCGATTTAGTCGGTCGATCTCGTCGAGAATACGATCTAATTTTGATCGATGCCCCCCCATTACCCGTAACCGCCGATGTGTTGACTTTGAGCAAACTAGTCGATGGTATTGTTTTTGTTACCAGACCTGGAGTTGTAGAACAAGAAAGTGCCGAACTAGCTCAAGAAACTCTCGAAACTACTGGTCAAAAAGTATTGGGTATGGTAATTAATGGTGTCAAACCTGCTGATTTCGATCGCTATTCCTATCACGGTCGTTATGGTAAAAGCTATTACAGTCAGAATAATTCCCACAATTCTCAGGGAGAAAGTTGGTCAACCAACACCAGTGAAGATTTATCCAAAGTATCTAAGAATGGCAAGAGTGCCAAAAACAGCGTGACTCGCGCCAATTACTAGCTTAGATTCCCTTAAACTCTGCTAAGGTCGGTACAAACTTATGTAGAATAGCTAGGTGATGCCAGGTTTTTCTAAAATTGGATATCAAAGTTTTTCAGCATAAGTTCAGATTGCAGCTATGACCTTACAATTGCGCGTTTATGTCCCAGAGCATCCTTTAATCAAACATTGGTTATCGGTTGCCAGGGATGCCAATACACCGTCCGTACTATTTAAAAGTGCCATGGGCGAATTAGGTAGGTGGTTGACTTACGAGGCAATTAGAAATTGGCTGCCAACAATAGAAACAAAAGTTCAGACTCCCATCACTGAATGTGCTGCAACTTTTGTCAATCCCCAAGCACCAATAGGTATAGTTCCTATTTTACGGGCTGGTTTGGCTTTGTTAGATGAGGTACAGAAAGTTTTACCCTTAGCAGCCGTTTATCATTTAGGTATAGCTCGCGATGAATCGACTCTCGAACCAGCTTGTTATCTAAATAAATTACCCGCTCGCTTTGCCCCCGAAACTAGAATTGTTATTCTCGAACCCATGCTAGCTACAGGGGGATCGATTATGCTAGCAATGAAGGAACTTACCAGTCGAGGTATCGATCCAGAACTAATACGCATTATTTCAATCGTAGCTGCTCCAACCGCCTTAAGACAATTAAGCGAGAATTATCCAGGGTTAGAGATTTATACAGCTATCATTGATGAAGGACTAAATAGTAAGGGATATATTGTTCCTGGTCTGGGAGATGCGGGCGATCGCTCTTTCGGGACTTAAACAAAAATTAGCAAGCAGTATTCAAAATTTAATTAAGATGAGCGAACAAAAGGGTTTCGGCAGTGGATTTATGATCGGCTCGATAGTGGGCGGTGTTGTTGGCGGTCTGCTGGGAACGATTTTAGCCACTCGTAATGAACGACAAACTTCCGAGAGAGATGGGGAAATATTACCTAATAGAAGAGATATTTCTTTTAATAGTGAAGAAAGTATCGAACTAGCTCGTCACGGTCTAGAAGATAAAATAGCTCAACTAAATCTGGCAATTGATGATGTTAAGCAACAATTAGGCTCGGTGAACCCTAATTCAGAAGATAGCTAGACGATTGGTGACAAGTTAAGGGTGTGTGTTTAAAGTTAACTCACTTTTAGGTCAGAGGTCAGCCCTAAAGGATTCCCTTCGGTCAGGTCAGAGGTCAGCCCTAAAGGATTCCCTTTGGTCAGGTCAGAGGTCAGAGTTATTGTCTTTAATCGATCGATACTTTAGACCATAAAGCACTGATTTAGAATTAATTCTTAAATCTATATGTTGTGTATTCAATTTTGTTCAACCCTACATATAGTAGTTGACTAATTCATTTTTGTCTTAACTTGTCACAGTTGTAGCTAGACAGAAGTTAGGAGTCAGGTACGGGCGTGACCAGTCACGCCCGTACGGGAGTTAGAAGCGGTGAGGCTCCCCGTCTATCAGGGATTTCTAAAGATTAAGCTTACCTACTTAATTTTCTTTGGTTTTCTTCTTGGTAATAATCGGTCTAGCAGTAGCACCCGATCTCTTAGTTGGATTAGGACGAGCAGAGCGCAATTGAATTTTTTTAGGATTCTTTTTGAATTTTGGCTTGCGTTTTTGAGCAAAACCCAAATCGGTACATTCTTGAATGTACAAGTCTTCCCCTTGTAATTTTACTTTGACATCCCAAAAACGTTTGAGAGGTCTTTCTCCCAAGACTCCTTTGAGCTTTATCTTAAAGAATTTTGGTTTATCACCTTTTTTACGAGGAAACTGTTTGATCTTGATAATTACAGTTTCTTCTTCTAAAGAGTAAAAGATTGCCTCGCCTCGAATCGAAAAATAACCGTGTTCGGTTGCTTCTCCAGCATCTTCTTCTACTTCTTCATCTTTATTTAAAGTTTCAGGTTCCCAAACCCCAACAATTTGTATGTGAAGGCGGTCTTCCTTCATTTTAGTTCTAGGATACACCACCCATAGATGCTCTTGTGCCAGATCCAAATGATTTTTGATTAAGCTAATAATGCGACCGAGTAAAACCGCCTCAATTTCTGCACCATCAGTAGTGACTAGAGTTCCTTGAGTCATCTGCTCGTCACTTTGGACATATTTCGCCTTAATTAAGCCAATAGCACGGTATTGTTTGGGATGAGATGGTGGCGGAATGGGCTGTTTTCGTTCGGGAACAGATTGAGTTTCAGTATTAGGAGAAACAGATTCTTGAGATTGGTTGGACATGATAAACTCGACCGATTGATTGGCAGCAGTAGAAGGTGTACTTGGTGTTGTCAGGGGATTATTCTTAGCCAAATTCATAGAGCAATTAAGAGCTCAGCATCAATACTAAATGTAAGAGAGATTAAATTATATAGGAAATCATATCTTATACTCTCATGGAATATGAGAGAACTGGTAAATGTCAGCAACTCCCCTTGATTACCTTGTAAGGATATAGATTGACAAATAAGTTCAGTATAATTAGTTGCCGAATTGCAATAGGAACGTTTGTGACATGAAACAAAAACGTAGTAGTTGGATTTATCTAGTTTTGGGAGTCATGTTATTTTCACTAATAACTGTTTCCGCCCTACCTATAGTGGGGAGTGTAGTGGAAGGAAGGCAGTTTGCCAAGAGTGCAGACAGCGAAACGATCGTTTTATCCCAACAAGAGTTGGCAAAATTAGAAGCAGAAGCTTCTGGCTATCAAAAGGTTTTAGAGCGAGAACCCAATAATTCTACGGCTTTGAATGGTTTGTTGAAAATCAGACTACAGCAAAAAGATTTGGCAGGGGCAATCGTACCTTTAGAAAAGTTAGCAAAACTTAATCCCGAACATACAGAATATACTAATTTGCTCGCTCAAGCCAAGGAACAAATTAAAGACTATGAAGGGGCAGCAGCAGCTTACAATCAAATTTTAGCTAGCTATCCTGGAGATATTTATGCTTTGGGAGGCATTACTAATTTATATCTCTTACAAGACTTACCCGAACGAGCGATCGCTTTACTCAAAAAGACGATTAAACTAGCGGATCAAGAAGATGGCAATCGAGCTAATGCTATTAATAAAGAAGCCGTAGAATTTTTGTTGGGAGAAGTTTACACCGAACAAGAGCGTTATGGGGAAGCGATCGCTCTTTATGACGAAATAGCCAAAAATAATCAAGATGATTTTCGTCCTTTTTTAGCTAAGGGTTTAGTCTTAGAAAAGCAAGGAGAATATACAGACGCTCAAACTATGCTCGAAAAAGCCTATGTAGCAGCACCTGCGGAATATAAAGACCAAATTGGCGATGAAATGGCAAAAGCGATCGCCAAAAGCAAAGCATCCGCAGCCACTAAAAACTAAGAACTAATGCCTAATAACTAACCACTAACCACTGATATAGTTATAGATTGAAGAGTTTAATGAGATAAGTTTGTGTCAGAGAAAAATCGAGAACCATTTCCCAGTTGGCTGTCCTATCATCTATTGAAGTGGTCGCTAGTTAGTCCTCTGTTACATACTTATTTCCGAATTAAAATTTATGGGGCGGAAAAAGTACCCCAGTCAGGTGGTTTAATCGCCGTCAGCAATCATGCCAGCTATTTCGATCCGCCCTTACTTTCTAACTGCGTCCGTCGTCCAGTAGCTTTTATGGCGAAAGAAGAATTGTTTAAAACTCCCCTCTTCAAACAAGCAATTCAACTATATGGGGCTTATCCCGTCAAACGCAGTACGAGCGATCGCACTGCTTTACGGGCTGCTACCAATGCGATCGATGCTGGTTGGGTTGCTGCGGTCTTTTTACAAGGTACTCGAACCTCTGACGGCAAGATTACCGCTCCCAAACTCGGTGCAGCTTGGATTGCTGCTAAAGCTCAAGTACCTTTGTTACCTATTAGTCTTTGGGGAACGGAAAAAGTAATCGATAAAAGTTTTCCTTTTCTCAAACCAGTTCCGATTACCGTTCGTATTGGCGATGCGATCGCGCCCCCCATTTCTAGTAAAAAAGCTGAATTGCAAGCTGTTACAGACCAATGCGCTAGGGTGATTAATTCTTTGCACGATTTGGGACGTTAAGCAATTGAATTATTAATACAGTTTTACTAGTCAAGTTTATGTAACATTTATTTACATAAAACGCTATAATACTTTAAGTAAGTTAATAAAGTAAGGTCGTAGCGCTCGCCGCATATTTCTTCACAATTTAAGGGATTTGGGCAACGATCCGAGCAAAAATTGCTCAATCCTTTAAAGATTACTTGCACTCAACTGTTTATTTATCAAAACATATTAATTTTGGATTAAATGTTCTATTTATATCCACACAAATTTAAAACCACAATGATTGGTGCAACCCAACTTTTAACCAGCTATAGATCGGGAAAACGAGATTTCAGTCAGGTTGATTTAAGTAGAACTCCTTTAATAGATCTTAATTTAGCAGAGGTCGTATTTTGCCGAGCCAATCTTACAGAAGTTAATTTGAGTAATTCTGTCTTAGTTAGAGCTAACTTAGATGAAAGCAACCTCACAGGAGCAAATCTGTGGCGGACAAATTTACAAGCAGCTAGCTCGATCGAAGCCCAATTTAATTACGCTCAGTTAATACGCGCCAACTTATACCAAGCCCAGCTAAGAAATGCTTCATTAAATAATGCCGATTTGCGTTTGGCAAATCTTCAAGAAGCAGATTTACGTGGTGCAGATCTATCGGGAGCAAATCTAAGTTATGCCAATTTAAAACTGGCTAATTTAGCAGGGGCAAATTTACAAGGTGCTATTCTCACTGGCACAAATTTAACTGGAATTAATTGCTTAAATACTATTTTGGAGGAATCGGGAAATCAAGTAAATAATGGGTCTAGAATCGGTATTCCTAAAAATCTACGAAATATATCGACTAGTAATTTATAATCATAATCCTGCCGACGGCGAGCGCATTCTTATGACAGACAATAGAAGATTATTATTGATAGATAATCTTAAAAGCCACATATGGAGCTAACTAATTCTCTCTTGAGGGACTTACTAACCGAATATGATAATCTTCGTCCCCAAATATATTTCAAATCATCTTTGACTGCATTGTCTCGTGCGATGCAAGATTTGGTGTTAGCCGATAACGGTCGATATATAGTTATTGCTAACTTTCAACAAGAAAAACTATTTCGAGAGCAAGAAAATCGCTTTCAGCGCATGGCACAAAAAAGCAGTCATGTTTATATTCTCAGCGTACCAGAAGTAGAATCTGGTTTTGCTGTAGCTAATGCTGGTTATGAAACTATCCCGATTAAAGCTACAGATACTTTAGCGGGGGAAACATATTTAGCGATTATCGGAAAACACTATTCTGCTTGTTTGGCGGTGAGAGAAAAACTTTCGGTGACAGACTTACAAGATGTTGCCGATGGAGTAGAAGAAGGGGAAAGATTTGAAGGGGTTTGGAGTTTCGATCGCAACATAGTTTATACTGCTGCGGATTGGTTGTTGGGAATAATTGCTAACTATCGTCCCGAATTAAGAAATAAAACCCAGCAAGCCAGAGAATTATTCAAACTGAGGCGAGGAATCCATAGCCAGCCCTTGGTGACTTTCCAAACAGTAGATTTGGGAATTTTTGCTCAACGGTTGGTTACCTACTTACAATCTGGTCAATATAAACTTCTCAAAGCTTATAAAGCGATCGCTATAGCCGAGCGTAAAGAATCTTTAATTAATAAAATAGCATCCGCTCAACGAAGTTCTCTCAATCCAGAAGAAATCTTAACAACAACAGTGAGAGAATTGGGCAAACTATTTCCTAATTGTCGTTGTTTGTTATATCGTCTCGATCCCAA
>NZ_JBZNBU010000395.1:0-1504 GCF_058530065.1 Waterburya sp.
AAAGGATTTTGACTATAGTTTATGACTATTTTAACTTTTTGCTGCCAGTTATCTTGATAATAAGCTGAGTAGAGGCGACTTTATGCTAAATTTGATTGCTTCGACAGTGTTTGCCAGTGGGAATATCTGGGGACAACCACAAAATAAATTAGAGCCGTTAAAGTTATTTCCTTGGCACGATGCGGCGATTTTCCAGCTTCCTGTAGTCAACCAGGATACAATCGCCGAAAACAAAGTTAAAGACTATTTACAAAAATTAATTGAACTTAATTCCCATCCCCAAGGAATTTGGCTGCAATCGGGTTGGAATATATTAGGTGAAAATCAAGGTAAAGTAGCCCTTCCTGCTGCTTCTTTAACTAAAATAGCGACAACTTTAGCAGCTTTGGAGCAATGGGGGGTAAAACATCAATTTGCTACTAATATTTACAGTCAGGGAAAAATTGTTGGGGGAGTTTTAACGGGAGATTTGATCGTGGAAGGAAGCGGAGATCCCCTATTTGTATGGGAAGAAGCGATCGCTTTAGCCAATACTTTAGAAAATTTAGGTCTGAAGTCAATTCGGGGCAATATTTTAATTAAAGATAGGTTTTACATGAACTATCAACAAGACTCAGCCAAGGCAGGAAGTCTATTAAAACAAAGCTTCGATCGCCAGCTATGGAAGTCAGAAATTACCCAACAATATTTACAAATGCCCCCTGGCACTCCTCAACCAGGAATTGCGCTCGCGGGTCAAGTTCAATTAATCGATCGCATTCCCCCCAAGGCTAGATTATTAGTAATCCATCAGTCTTTACCTCTGTCAGAAATCCTGCGACAGATGAACATCTACAGCAATAATCAGATGGCAGAAATACTGGCTGAGTTATTAGGTGGCGCGAAACAAATAGCAGATCGAACAGCAAATATAGCTAATTTACCCCCTGAAGAAATAGAACTAATTAATGGTTCTGGTTTGGGAGAAGAAAATCGTATTTCCCCTCGCGCTGTCTGTCAGATGTTAATTGCCATAGAAAGATTATTATCAACTGATTCTTTGACCGTTGCCCATTTATTTCCCACTGCGGGGAAGGATTTGGTCGGTACGGTGAAAAATCGTAGCTTACCTCGCGGTACGACCGTGAAAACAGGAACTTTAGATCGAGTTAGTGCTTTGGCGGGGGTTATTCCTACTCAGAATAGAGGGGATGTTTATTTCAGTATTATTAATTACGGTCGTCAATATAAATATTTTCGCCAACAACAAGACTGGTTATTGAATGAATTAATTAAGGATTGGGAGGCAACAGATAGTAAATTCAATCCCCCACAACAGCCACAATGGTTTTTCGGCAATCCCCAAAGAAATCAAATTATTAACTAACCTCAGTTCGGGTTAAGCTACTGATTACCGATCTAGTTATAGTTGTTAGTTATTAGTTACTAGTTATTAGTTGAGAAAACCTAGAGTAAGTCAATTACTATATATAGTGTTTAACCGCTCGATTGAATTTATACAGGT
>NZ_JBZNBU010000396.1:0-4671 GCF_058530065.1 Waterburya sp.
GCAGAATGAATCGTTCGGTAGATTATCGTACAGATTTTTATTCTCTGGGAGTTACTTTTTATCAAATGCTGGTAGGGAATTTGCCCTTTACCAGCCAAGATCCTTTGGAGTTAATCCACGCACACATAGCCAAACAACCTTTATCAGTTAACAGTTATCAGTTAACAGTCAACAGGAAGAAGACTCCACAAGTAGTTTCAGATATCGTGATGAAGTTGATGGCGAAAGCTGCCGAGGATAGATATCAAACTGCTGCGGGGCTTAAGTTTGACCTAGAAAACTGTCTCCAGCAATTACGCAGCCAAAGTAAAATTGAAGGCTTTGAATTGGGTAAGCGAGATCTGGGCAAGCAGTTTTTATTGTCTGAAAAACTCTACGGTAGGGAAACAGAAATACAAACCCTGTTGGATGCTTTTAATCGAGTCAGACATGGTGCGACAGAAATTAAAGTAATTTCTGGTAATTCGGGGGTGGGTAAAACCTCAATTGTCAATGAAGTTTATAAACCGATTTCTGCTACGAGGGGCTATTTTATTGGGGGGAAGTTCGACCAATTCAAACGCAATATTCCCTATGCTGCATTTGTTCTGGCTTTTCAAAACCTCTTTGCTCAACTATTAACCGAAACTGAAACCCAGATCTCTCTTTGGCGCAATAAGTTACTAGATGCCCTCAATCCCAACGCTCAAGTAATCATCGATCTTATTCCCGAATTGGAATTAATTATTGGCAAACAGCCTGAAGTTCCTCAGTTGGGAGCAATAGAGGCTCAAAATAGACTTAATTTGGCGTTTGAGAAACTGTTTGGTGTTTTTTGCCAACCCGAACACCCTCTGGTTATCTTTCTAGACGATTTGCAGTGGGCGGATCTCACGTCTTTACATTTAATCGAATTTTTAAGCCAGCGACAGCAAGACGGCTATTTATTTTTAATTGGGGCATATCGCGATAATGAAGTCAATGCCACTCATCCTTTAATTGAAACGATCGCCAAAATTATTTCTGCGGGTGTCGATCTTGCCCATTTGGAGATCGCACCTTTAAAGCTTGTCGATGTTACTGCTGCGATCGCCGATAATATTGGTAAGGGGATAGATATTAACCAGATCGATACTTTTGCCAGACTAATTTTTAGGAAAACTCAAGGCAATCCTTTTTTCTGCGATCGATTACTAAAAAAACTCTACACAGAAAAATTACTAACCTATCAAACTGAATTAGATCTTTGGCAATGGGATCTGGCAAACATTCAAGCTATAGGCATTAAAGATTTTACTATAGTCGAATTAGTCACGTCTAATTTGGCTCAATTACCCCTCCAGACAAGAAATATGCTTAAAATAGCTGCTTGTTTGGGTAATAATTTCGATTTGGCAACCATTGCAACTATTAACCAAAAATCTCAGATTGCTACGGCAAAAGAACTCTCACCAGCCATAGAAGCGGGTTTGATTTTACCCCAGTCGGATAACTATCAAATTCCTTTGGCTTTTGATGAATCAGAAGCGATCGCTCTGGAATTAAATACGATTGAGATTGACTATAAATTTCTACACGATCGCGTTAGAGAAGCTGCTTATAGTTTAATTACCGAAGCCGAAAAACCAATTACCCACTATAAAATCGGCAAGATACTTTTAGCAAAATACAATTCATCGACTAAAAAAGATAATTTATTTGCCGTAGTTAACCAGCTTAATTTTGGCTACAACCTAATAGATACTCAAGCAGAAAAAGATAATTTAGCCAAACTAAATTTAGTTGCTGGACGACAGGCAAAAACAGCTACTGCTTATGATGCTGCTAAAGATTATTTTGATTTAGGAATAAAACTTTTAGGAGACAATTGTTGGGGCGATCGTTACGATTTAGCATCTCAGCTATATACCGAATTAGCAGAAGCAGAATATCTTAATACTAATTTTAGCCAGGCAGAGACATATTGCAATCTAGGAATAGAGCGAGTAGAAAATATCTTACAACAAGCTAAGTTTTGCGAAATAAAAATTAGGTTAGCATTAGCCCAAAATCAAATTCAATCTGCTATCGAAATAGGCAGACAAACTTTAGAACTTTTAGGTACAAATATAGTTCGAGTTCCAACCGAACTAGATCCAGAAAAACTAGCTCGATTATCAGCTATGAGCGATCCAATTCAGCTACAAGCAATGCGAATCTTGATGCTCGTACATCCCCCTGCTTGCTTTGCAGAAGCCGATCTAGCATCGCCACTTTTATACACTATGCTAGAGATTTCTAGTCAATATGGTAATGCCCCTGCTTCGATCTATGCCTATACTGTTTATGGAGCTTTAATATCTTGGTCAATACCAGATATAGATCGTTCTTATCAGTTTGGTAAATTGGCTTCGGCTACACTATCTCAATTAAATGCTAAAGAGTTTCAATCTTTATTATCTGTTGTAGTTTCAATAACTATTAATCATAAAAAGCAGCATTTATCAACAACATTAAAACCACTTTTTCAAGCCGTTCGATGCGGATTGGAGGCAGGTGATTGTGAATTTGCTTGTTATGCTGCTCATTATTATTGTTCTCATTTGTTTTTTAGCGGTAGTAGTCTAGAAAAAGTAAAATCAAACCAAACAAAATATATTGCTTTAATCGACAAATACCAGCAAAAGCATCAATTAATCCTGGCAAAAATAATAGCTCAGGTGGCTGAAAGTATGACCGAAGACAACTATCGGGGAGATAGTTTGGACGGTAATTTTGTTTGCGAATCTCAAACTTTATCAGAGTTAAAACAACACAACAATTTATTAGCAATATTTGGCTTATTCTATGCCAAATGCTTTACTAGTTATTTATTCAAAAACTATCCGCAAGCTTTAGAATCGGCTCGTTTGGGGTCAGAATATTCGGGATTTGTTAAAGCAGAAGTAATTTATACCCAGCATAATTTTTATTATTCCCTGTCGGTATTGGCTCAATATCCCTACGCTCAATTAAAAACTGACGAACAACAAGAATTAGAAATAGTAGCGCAAAATCAATTCCTAATGCAATATTGGGCGGAACATTGCCCGATGAACTACCAGCATAAATACGCTTTGGTAGAGGCAGAAAAAGCGCGAGTACTGGGCAACATTCCGACGGCAATGGAATATTACGATCGCGCCATCGGTGGAGCAAAAGCACAGGGCTACATTCAAGAAGAAGCGATCGCCTACGAGCGGGCAGCAGAATTTTATTTAACCATTGGCAGACAAGAAATAGGGAATTTTTATCTTAAGAATGCCTACTATTGTTATTCCCGTTGGGGAGCAACGGCTAAGATACGAGCCTTAACAGCAGAATATCCTCATTTATCCCTAGATTTGGAGTTAAAACCAAACAAGGGCAATCTAAAACTCGAAATGCTGGATATAGCCAGCGTTATTAAGGCTACCAAAGCAGTATCGAGAGAAATTCAATTAGAAAAGTTACTGGCGACTTTGATGACAACGGCAATTGAAAATGCAGGGGCACAAACGGGTTGTTTGATATTAAAAGAAGAAGATTGCTGGGTAATTCAAGCCGAAGGCAAAGCCGGTACTGATGAAGTTGGTATTATGCGTTCTATGCCTATAGATTCTACTATCGGCGAGTCGCAAACCCCCATCCTGCCAGTCAGCATTATTAATTACATAACTCGCACACAAGATAACCTGGTTCTTCATAACGCAACGGCAGACAAAAGATTTAAGAGCGATCGCTATATTAACCTGACTCAACCCAAATCGATTCTTTGCACTCCTCTGTTAGATCGGGGAAACCCGATCGGTATTTTATATCTAGAAAACAACTTAACTACTAATGCCTTCACTAGAGATCGCCTGGAAATCGTTAAAATCATCTCTTCCCAAGCAGCCACATCGATCCAAAACGCCCAACTTTATCTTGCCGTCGATCGCAACGAAAGAAGACTAGCTCAATTCTTAGAAGCCGTACCTATCGGGATCTTTGTCGTTGATGCCCAGGGCAAACCCTATTACGCCAATCAAACTTCACAGCAAATCTTGGGCAAAGGAATTATCGCCGAAACTACTGCCAGTGAGTTAACTCAAACCTATCAAGCATATTTAGCGGGTACAGATCGACTCTATCCGACTGAAGAACAACCAGTCTTACGGGCTTTAAAAGGAGAGCGATCGACTATTGACGATGTTGAAATTCATCAAGCAGACAAAATAATTCCCTTAGAAGTTTCGGCGATGCCTGTTGTGGATGAGAAGGGCAAAATTATTTATGCAATCGCTGCTTTCCAAGATATTAGCGATCGCCGAAAAGTAGAATCTCAACGGCTTCAGTTCACCCAGCAACTAGAACAAAAAGTTACAGAACGTACTTTAGAACTATCCCAAACCTTAGAAATTCTTCAGGCTACCCAGGCAGAACTAATGTTTGAAAATGAATTACTCAGAGGTGAATCTCCTTCTAACTTTGACTATCAAGTGGGGGGAAGCTTACCGATGGATGCTCCTACCTATGTAGTGCGCTCGGCAGATCGTCAGCTTTATCAAGCATTGAAGCAAGGGGAATTCTGTTATATTCTCAACCCCCGTCAGATGGGTAAATCTAGCTTGATGGTGCGGATGATGCACCACCTCAACAGCGAAGGCTACTGCTGTAGCGCGATCGATCTGACTCGCATCGGTAGCGAAAATA
>NZ_JBZNBU010000397.1:0-2030 GCF_058530065.1 Waterburya sp.
ACCGCTCGATTGAATTTATACAGGTAATGTAATCTATAGATATGTGCTGGCTGCCTGTTTCAACTGAGCTACTAAAGACTAAAAACTAATAACTAAAGACTATTCTCTTCGAGCAATTCTCTTATCCCGAACTCAGGTTAACTAATAACTAGTAAATAGAGCGATCGCAACTCAACGACGCTTAATCCATACATAAATAGCAGCAGTCAAAGCTAAAAGGGGAATTATTCGCCAAGCTAGCCAGTCTAAAATAATTGCTTGCATGGTACTTAAATTAATACGACGGTTGGCAACTTCGCGGGGTCTAATTGCCAAAGTTTCTCGGTCTTCACCTACCAACCAACTAATAGAATTAAAAATCAGATCTCCATTAAATTGTTGCTCGAACCAGCCATTAGTGGCAAAAGTAGAACTGCCAAAAACTACCATGCGAGAAATCGAAGGATTATCTCGCCAGAGAGCGATCGCAATATTTAACGGGCCAGATATATCTTGAGCAGAATCAAAGGTAATTTCTTCATTTTTGAGGTCATTTTCTGCCCAAGTTTGTTCGTTAGTAATTACCAATGGAGTAGCCTGAATACCTGTTTTTGCTTCAATCTGAAGCGGGCGAGATTCGGGAAAAATAGAAGTTCCCCGAGCGAAATCAGCCGTAATCGGATGTTCTCCATAGTTGTTAACAATAACTACTCCTGGACCGAAACCTAAAATTTCCCCAGCACCAGATCCATCTACCACCAGTCGATTATCTAGTTGAACTCCCCATTCTTTTAACAAAGGAGTCATACCAATATCAGTATTGGGAGATAAGAATAAAAGTAAATTGCCTCCCGTAGTGAGATATTGTTGCAAACTAGAAACTTCTGCTGCTAAAAGTTGGCGATTTGCCCCTACGATCGCAATTAAATTGGCATTATCGGGAATTTCACCTTGGCTAGCAAGATTTAATTCTTCTACGAAATAGCCTTTGGCTTCTAGATTGGTAACGACTTGGGCAATTCCTCCTTCGATTAATTCGTTTTGGGCTTCTCCATGTCCTTGAAGTAAATAAATATGAATCGGGCGATCGCGTTGAATTTTTTCAATACCATTGGTTAGCTGAGTTTCGGTGATGGCTGCGCCAACTAAATTGTTATCGACCGTTATTTTTTGCCTTTTATCGCCATATTGAAGATAGACATCGCCTAAAGATTGAACTCGATATTCTCTAGCCAGTCCTAATTCTCGTTCTGGATCGATAATTTGGAAGTTAAATTGTTCGCTTTGACGACGATAGTTTTCTAGTAAATTTTCCAGATTAGGGTCGAGGTTGCGATCGAAAACTAATACTTCTAAAGGTCGTTCTAATTGAGACAAAATTGCTTGAGATAGAGGAGAAAGGGTATGAATTTGATTTTCTGTCATATCCCAACGTCGATCGTAGCGAATGGCTAAGATATTCAGAAAAGCTACTACGCTCAAGACTATAATAATTTTGCTTATGTTACTAGTATTTTGCTTGAAGCTTGTTTGTTGCCAAAAATTTTTTTTTTTGCTTATTATTTTGCCAATTAATAGTTAATGTAATTACTCCCAAAATTATTAATGCAAGAGGTACTATCAACCAGTTATTTGTCAGGATAGCTATGACTAGAGTTGCCACTAAGAAAGCTATGCTAAAAAAAGATAATATTTTTTGGATCATATATAGTTGTTCTCATTTTTATGCAGTATATTTAAGACTTCAGCTTGCTTGATGGTTGATACTTAATTGTTAATTGTGTATATTTCACCCATTAGAAAAATATTCTGTTCATTTTTAAGTGCTAAATATTCATTGCTTTCCAATTAGCTATTAGTTTTGGATGACTATTTATCGGCATTATCTAGCGATGGTTGAGGCAATATAATTCTACCGACTGGACAGTTAAAAATAAACCTAAAAATATATAGCTTGAAAATAAAACTAAATCGCTAAAGCTAATCACTCCTTGAACCAAATTATTATAGCTTTCCAAGGGAGAAATATACTCTAAAATCTTGCCTATCTG
>NZ_JBZNBU010000398.1:0-1178 GCF_058530065.1 Waterburya sp.
CTACAGGAAAAATAGTTGCTTGCATTGAAAGCGACTTATCGAGTCGCGAAGGTTGCGATCGCTTGTGGCAAAAAATTTCCGAGTTAAATCTACCCATAGACATATTGATCAATAATGCAGGAATCGGCTTATTTGGTCGTATGGATGAAGTGCCTCAAGATAAATGGGAAAGATTGATGCAGGTGAATTTACTCTCACCAATGCGCTTGAGTAGTTTATATACTGCTTCGGCGATAGAAAGACGTAAAGGTCATGTAGTCAATATCTCTTCTTTAGCTGGTTGGATTGCCCCTGCTGGTATGGCACACTATTCCTCTAGTAAATTTGGCTTGCGAGGTTTTAGCGAAGGACTATATGACGAAGTTAAAGCTTATAACTTGAAGGTAACGGCAGTATATCCCTTTTTCAGTCGTACGCCTATTCTAAAATCCGAACGTTTTGGTACTTTAGCTAAAAATGGAACTGGTTTTCCCGAAGATATGGCTACCGATCCTGCAATGGTAATGGCAAAGACAATTAAAGCCATTGAGAAAAATAAACTCCATGTATTTCCCGATCGCATGGCAAATATTATTCATCTCCTCAAACAATATTTTCCTAAGTTATACGATTTTCTGAGCGATCGTTTTGCTAATTAATCGAGCCTTAAATTGTAGGTTGGGTAGAGGCATCAAAACCCAACAATAGAGGAAGTTTAGTTATGTTACGCTGTAGCTAATTTAACCTGCTAGTGCGTTTGAGCTAATTAATCGAGCAATTAAATAAATGCGATCGCATTTTTAGTCATTGTGGGCAAGATCTTTTTATGGTTTTAAATCTTTTCCTTATATGGCTTCATTTTCTTTTAAATCTGATGATTCTAAAATAATCGATCGCCTGATTGGTTATATCAGATTTAAAGAATACAGAAATTATGGCGCGATCGAACATCTATCTTATTTACCTTCCTACGAAATCGAAGTTATCAAACCGTTAATCGATCGCTTGATAAAAGAACAACAAAAAAATATTTATGTGGCTTGTAGCCGTAAAATGGCTAAAACCTATTATCAGCATGACTTTATCAAAATAAACCCAGAAACATTACCAACAAAATTACGCTTGGGAGGTAAATTATGTTCTTGGTTTGGTGGAGTTAATCTAGTTCATGCTCAAGTCGATGAATCCTGAATGCGATC
>NZ_JBZNBU010000399.1:0-9374 GCF_058530065.1 Waterburya sp.
AAGCCAGGCGATCGCTTTCCTGTTATTAATCCCGACTTACAACCCCAACTATCTCCTCGCCCCGCAACTCCCCAAGAGTTTTTACAGGGTTTATTGGAAGGAATATCTCGTATTGAAGCCCTAGGCTATCAAAAACTACAAGCATTGGGGGGAAACCAACTCAACCGCGTCTATACCGCAGGAGGAGGCGCAAAAAATTTAACCTGGCAAAAAATTCGCCAGGGTTATCTTAATGTACCTGTAACTAGAGCAAATAATACAGAAGCAGCTTATGGCACTGCTTTATTAGCTGCCAATAAAATTATGCTTCAATATAATTAAACTTTAAAAACTAAGAACTAAGAACTAAAAACTAAAAACTAAAAACTACGAACTAGTAAATTTTCCCAGAGAGCTATTCAACTGAAAACGGCTGTAAGTTTGAATACCACTCACTACTCACTACTCACTACTTTTTCAAAGTATTGTATGATTTCTATTTAGAATGACTATAGTTTAAATCAGTCATGGTTTTAGTAAATAAAGGGGTGATTTCTGGTGGAAGGGAAAACTCTTGATAACTCGATCTGCTACTTAGAGTTTGATTGGCATAAGCAAACATTTTTTCGTCATGAGGAAGTTCGCAAAAATCCAAAAGTTGCTCTAAAGTATTTTGTGGTTGACTAGCTAAATCTTCGTATTTTAAGAGATAAAGATCGTCGGGATATTGTTGGGCTAATTTTAAGCCTTCTTGCATGGTGAGAATCCATTCTAAGGCAGCCATAGCAGTATGATCGGAGTAGGCTTTGATGGTAGCAAGATTATCTTGTAAATCTGGATTAGTAGCTGCTACTCGATCTACTAATAAATGCCATTTACGATTGTTAACTCCCCACCAATCATGGGTATCATCTTTGACATTTGTACCGAGACGTTTTGACCAATTATCGATAGATTGACAAGTATCCCAGCCATTACGGACTAAGAAAATAAATTTAGCATCGGGGAATATTTTGCGGACAAAAGGAACTCGAAAAACTAGTTCGGGGTATTTATCAACCAATCTAGAAGCACCAACAGTTCTCAGGTAAGTACCAAAGATGCGTTGGGCGGTGCGAATGGTAGAGTCGCTAACATCTTCCTCAGACAAGCGATATTCAGCTTTTCCCTGACTATAGCTACCAATTAAATCTTCGTAGGGATAAATAGTATGCCAAATTGCTTTTGGTTCGTTGAGAAAACCGACTTGCTGGTGCATGGATAAAACTACTCCTAAAATAGTAGTCCCACTTCTGCCCGTACCAATGACAAATATTGGTTTATTTACTGGTTTTAGCTGGGGTAATTTTTGAGCGATCGCAAATAATTTGAAGATTAAAGGATTGATCCACTGTCCTTTGGTGGTTAATGGTCTGCCTTCAAAAAGACCGTAACTAATCAGACGGGCTAATGTTTTGCTAAAACTAGTTTTGATATATAAGTTATCAATTTGGGCAACCATATTAAACAGAAATTTTAAAATTCTTTGTATATTATCATTTCTAGTTTTAATTATTAGATAACTTAGTGGCAGAATAGGGAGGAAGTACGATTTTTTCCCCAGTATTCCCTGTTTTTTTGTTTAATATATCGGGATTGCTGACCAAATCTTGGGGAGAACCATAAAGAATTTCATAGCTCATTTCTTGAGGAAATAAGTCCCGCAGATCGAGTTCGATGGGGCGAGAAGACAGATTGAGTAATACAGAATTTTGTTTACCCTCTGAATTGCTAAATTCCCAACCATATAGTTCTGGATAGGAAATATTCTCCTTACCAATTAAATTCTTTTGAGGAGAGAAATTGATTTTTCTGGCTTGAGTCATTCCTGCGATCGCATCTCCCAATAGTTTCTGGGTACTGCCATTGGCTGATAAAGCTAGAGGTTGAGATTTAGTGTTTTGTTTGCCAGGATTGATAAAACTATTTTCGCGAGCCAAGATAGTGGAAAATTGAGAACTGCCGATTAGCATATGGTTGCAAGCTAAATCGATGCGAGAATCTTCGAGAAATAGCATACTCATGGAGAGGGTATACAGACCATGAATCCAACTCCCTGCAATTCTTTGTTGTTTTGCTCCCGATTTGGCGTGAATATCTTCCATTAGGTTATATTCAGTCACCCAGATTTTTTTATTGTCGGGAAAAGTATCGATAATTTTGCTAACTCGCTGCCAATTTCTAAAGGGTTCTCCTAAGATAAACGGGATATCTCGATCCTGAAAAAAGGGATATTCGTCGCTCACAATGGGACGATTTACCAAACCATTACGGGGATAGGTATGAATAGTTATGGCATCGGAGAAAGGCAAACTGTTAGTCACCACCTCTCGATTCCATTTATAAATCCGACTGGACTTGCGATTGTTAGTTTGAGCTACCCCCAAGACGGCAATTTGTGCTTCGGGAAACTCTTTTTTAATCGCAGCAATCCAACGATTGGCTATTTTACTATAGTCTTTGGGTTGGGGGAAGACGGCAACATAATTTTCTAAGGGAAAATAAAATTCATTGCCCAGTTCGATATATTTAATGGGAAACCCCAAATCTCTGGCTTCTCGCAACATTTCTAATTGAGATTCGAGATCGTCTGAGAGTAAATTTAAGACAAATAGAGGAACTTGCTGATTTTTGGTAAATCCCAGTCGCAAGTCCGATAATTTTGCCCGATCGTAGGCGCGATCGCGTTTATTATCGAGAAAATGGCTTACTCCTGCGGGTAAATCTCCTAAATCGTCGATAATTCCTCCTTTACGCCAATCCCAATAACTCGATCCTTCTCCTCCAGGAATCCGAATCACAGACAGATTGAGTTCCTTGACGGCTTCCCAATAATTGCGATCGCTCCAAGATTCCACTCTAACCGCATTAACATTAGAACAGACAAAATTAGCATCGAGAGGACGTATTTGCTCGGATAATTGGGCTTTAATCCCAGATGACTGGCGATTACTATTAATCGTTCTGTCTCGATAGTTAGTTGGGTTATCAGCAAGAGTTCCCGACGCGCCCAAAATTAGTACCGAACTCAAGCAAGTAATTTTAGTTAACCAACGAAATAAGATAGACTGCTGCATTTTTTATTTCAAATCATTATTGGGCAAAATTCCGACTAAATCTTCTTTTTGATGGGATTGCCAACTCATATATTTTCTGTTTTGTTGATACATATAAATCGAGTTAATCGTCAATCCAGCAATCGCCCAAAAATAAAAACTACAGGCTCGCAATCTGAGAATACGTTCGACAAAAGCATATAAAAACAGCAAAATTGTAATATTAGAAAATGCCAATCCTAGGGATTTATAACTGATAAAATCTACTGCTTTAATCAAGAATTGAGAAGATTGGTAAAAGCGTAAAAATATCAACCAATAAAAAAGTGTTCCTACAATACCAAAATAGCCTAAAACTGCAAACCAATAGGGGTCGTCTAAGACATAAAAGCTCCAATCCATTTGGTCGAGATCGGTACTATCTAAGGCTAAATGAGTTTTGATTCCTTGCTCTACTGCATCTGGGGTTGGCCCTAAACCAAACAAACTAAAAGAATTGATTAAAGCACCCATAACTTTGATGATAATAAAACCCCTTGAAGCATTAGTTGTATGCTCCCAATAGTCTTGACTAAAAATCTCGGCAAAATAGGGTAATAGTCCTAGTTCTTCTGCCATATTCCAATCTAAAAATAATGCGGATATGGTACTGAAAAGCAGTAGAGAGATAATCGACATCCAAAGAAATTTGCCCACATTTCTTCCCCCTCTAGCCCTACTCAAAACAAAGATATGGACTAATACCGCAATTAACAAAGCTGCTCTTTTTTTGGTAGCAAAAATGCCAAATAGAAAAGTTGCCATAATTACCAAGTTTTTGCGATCGGGAATTAAATTTATTTGTCTATTACCCAAGTAAATATTACTCAAAAAGATAGTGTCGGTAATTAACAAAAAAGAAGATAAATTAGTCGGATCGAATAAAGTTCCAAAACTAGCATTGGTTTTAAATTCTCCCAAGGCAGCTTTCGTACCAGCCCTGGCAAACAATAATTGGTCTACGGTATCTGGTAAGAAAAATTGCACGGAGGAAACAGCAGCTTGAATCAAACCCATTAAGACAACAACTTTTAACATTGTCGAAACTTGGCGGGCGGAGATGTCAATATTGACTAAAATATAGTAAACCGAAAGATAGCGAAAATTGGTTCTTAGATTGGCGATGCTATCAAATAAATTTGCCTGATTGATAATAATCGAGACTGAAGCTGCTAAAAAAAAAGCAATAATTACTAAATCTACGGGAGTTTTACGTAGAGGTTTTCCTTGATTGACGCGCTCTACCATGACGCAGCCTAAGAGGAAATAAAGAAAAAATTCGGGAATTAAACGCAGAACTGTAATTACGGCTTCTGGTGCTGGGACAAATTTCAGCAAAAAATCTTCTAGAGGGAAATAGATAGTAATTATCAGAACTATCTGAAAAACGTTTTTAATTAAATAGGAATATATAGTATTCATAAGGTGAAGTTATATACATATTTTTTAAATTGTTGATGGTTAATTATTAATGATCGATTGGCTTTAGCTCACCATCTAAAATAGGCTAAAATTAATGATTATTTTTTAATAATCATATATTAGTTTGTTTGAGAATTTTACGATTGTAGTAAAGTAAGTGAAACAGAGTAATTAGGTTGGAGATAATTACAGCGATCGCCAATCCAATCAAACCAATTTAATTAGTCAAAATATATGCCAAGGCAATATTGGCAATAGTAGAAATCACCATGTTATTAAACACTATTTCGTAGCGTTTGGTGGCATATAAAGTAGATTGAAAAATGGGAATTACACAATCAACAGTCAAACTCAAACTCAGCCATAAAAAGATTTGAGATGTCTGCTCCACCGCATCACCATCAAAAAGCCCTCGTCCGTAAACCAGGGCTACTAAGGGTTTATTAAAGAAGATAACCGTGAGAATCATGGGGAAGGTTGCCAGGAAAATTTTGGTGGTTTTCTTCTTTAAAAATGTAACCAATTTATATCTTTGACCCGCTAAGATATATTCGGTAATGGTGGGCAATCCTGTAGTAGCGATGCTCGATCCAATTAGGGTTTGAATGGCAGAAAAAATTCTTAGGGCAAAATAATAACTAGCAACTCCACCTACCGCAGCAATAGAAGCCAGGGAGCGTTCGATCAAGCGCAAACTCTGTCTTAAAATAAAACCCAAAGTGGGGAGAGAAACGGCTCGATAAATTATGGCTAAATCTTTTCGCGAAATCCAGGTAGACCATTGATGTCGGAAATTAGTTTTGCCCACCTCCCGATACAAAATAGTAAAAAATAGGGCGAAGCCAACTAAGTAACCAACAGCCATCCAAGAAGTAGTATTTTCTTGTCCCCAAGCCAATAGCATAAATATTACTACCGTAGCTGGAGCAATGGTATTTCTGAGGGCAACCATGGTAAAACGCTTTTGACTGTTGAGTAAAACGCTCATCACCGTAATACAAGGAGTAAACAAAATTAATGGGGCACACAGGCGCAAGATAGTCATCGCTTCAGCTTTTCCCCCAGGAGACAATCCAGGGGCAATAAAAAGTACGATCGCAGGGGCGAGTATTTCGATCGCTACAGTTAAAAAAATCCCAATTACCAATCCTAAGTTAAATAAACCACTGGTAAAATTTTGAAATTCTTGGGGTTGGAGGGTGGCTTTTTGTTCCACTAATACGGGAGTCATACTCGACTGCGTACCTTCGCGAGTTACGGTATCGATCAAAATAGGTAAACTAATGGCAACAATATAAGCATCGGTAGCTTCATTCACCCCCAATCTGGCAGCCAGTAACAAATCCATCAAAAAGCCAAACATCATACCAAAAGAAGTGAGAATCATTACCCTTTTGGTTGAAGATTGCCAGATTTTAAAAACGCGATTTTTGATGAGCATTAGTATTTGATTGAATTTTTTTGGGCTAAATAGCGAAACACGGTCAATAATGAAGCTAGCTATAGTACTTTTTGGTAAATTTCCATTAATTTCTGGTAATGAGTTGCGGCATTAAACTTAGTTTCTACTTTGTTTCTACCAGCCAAACCCATCTCTCCTAGGCGATCGCGATTTTGCCCCATCCAAAGCATTTTCTCCCTTAATTCGGCTACATTACCAGGTTCAAACTGTAAGCCATCTACTCCATCGGTAATAATTTCCGTCATACCGCCAATGCGACTAGAAATAACTGGTTTGCCCCTTGCCAAAGACTCGATTAAAGTTAAGCCAAAGGTTTCATACCATTCTGAAGGAGCAATTGTGCAGATGCTGCCTTTAATTAACCGATCTAGTTCGGCTTTTTGTTTGAATCCGAGGAGTTTAATATGTTTGAGTTGTTTTTGAGCGATCGCTTGTTCTACGGCTTCTCGATCCGTACCATCCCCCACAATTAGTAAAGGAATATCGGGTAAAGTGGATGCTGCTTCAATTAAGGTGAGAATTCCTTTATATTTTTCTAATCTACCAAAATATAGGAAATATTCCCCAGGCTGCTGGCTAACTTCAAGATCCGTCAAGTCGATAAAGTTATGAACGGTACTAATTTTATTCCTGGGAATGCCCAACTCGACTAACTTGTGCCGTTGAAAATCGCTCACAGCAATAAAGCGATCGACTTGATCCACCGCCCCCAAAAGCTGGGAAGCATAAGACTCCAGCGTACTCAAGAGCGATCGCGCGATCGAACCCCGATTGCAACGTTTTACCGTAGCTTGCCAAAAATTCTTACCATTACAAGCTTGGCAAATTTGATTACCCGATAATAATGAATATACGGGACAGACAATTTTATATTCGTGTAAAGTTTGGACGATGGGAATCCCCGCTTTTTTTAATGGGGCGAGAATCGAACTAGTTAATTGACCGTAGTAAATATTGAGATGTGCCAGATCGATTTTTTGTTCGTCACACAAACGAGAAATTGCTTGGGCAGCATTCCGAGAATAGATGAAGTTAATTAAATCTCCCACTCCAGGGCGATCGAAATTGACTCCTGGGGGAAAATATCTCGACCATTCTGTGGCTAAATTTTTATCGTTACGACTGGCAAAAGGAATTACTTGATGTCCTTTTTGTTCTAACAATTCTGTTAAAGAAAATTGATAGCGATCCGAGCCACCGCGAATATAGTAGTTTTGTCCTGTATTTAATACTGTTAATTTCACCAGTTAATTCTCATCCATTAAAAAACAAAGATCGCTTACTGCCCTATTTATCTATTTTCCTACTTTCTGACTCACCTCAAGATATAGCCATACGCCTTTTAATACTTTCCATATAACAAGCCATTCTGGCTAAATTTAGTAATAAAGCTGCAATTAAATGTAGCGGTAGAGAAATGAGATTAAATAATAATAATAAGTAATTGGGTTGGATCGGCTCGGTTTGATAATTGTATTTCTCTCTATATTTTTGAGTAATACACTGACATAAAAACACTTCTGTCTGGGTCAACCCTCCTTTGCACCAGTTTCCCGATCTAGAAGCATCTATGCCAATTTTGCCTGGATTATCCGATTCAATTGAAGAGCCAATTTGAGGTATGGCGAGCATTTTATCTGTAAAAGATATATCCAAAAAATGACAAATTTCTTCTACATTAGCTTGGGGCGATTGCAACAATCTTTCAAAACTTAAAGAATATACTCGCTCGTGTTGGGCGAATTTTTCGGCTGCCCCTACCGCCGAATTCCACAGTTGGCTAATAGTAACTGGATGATAGTTTATTTTGGAACGAATAGCTTCTTGCCAAGGAATGCGATCTCCTCCTAGAAAACGTCGCTGCCATTTTCTTTTCTGGGAAAGTAATACATCTCTGGGATCTCTGACTATATTGATAATCTTGGCATTAGGATATAGAGTTAGAATTTCATCAAGGTAAAATACATTGCCAGGGGTATGATCGCAGGGAATAAATTTATGATTTTTCTGGGCTTCGTGAATTAAAAAAGACTCGAATATAGTGGTGGGAGTTAAGTTTTGTGGGGGTAGCTGGTTGACTATTTGTTTTGCTTCCGAGAGAAAACGTTCCTTCTTTCCTTGAGTTAGATAGCCATCTCTTTGAATCGAAATCAATTTTGCCATCAACAGTTCTAGATCCATCCGACTCATTTTTGTTTGTCGTTCTTTAGATATCCATAGTTCGCCAAAAAAATGTAGTTCGTGAAATGAAAATATCTGTGTATGCTGTCCTAAAATACGACTTATCATTGTCGTTCCGCTACGACTATTTCCCACAATAAATATTAAAGTCATTGTTGTTTTAATACCGATAAAAAATAATATTTTTGTTTTTGCTAACTATAATTTGCAGCCAGATTTTTTAATCCAAGCATTTAGCTCTAGATACCTATTATGCGCTTAAAATAAGAGTATAAACTAAGTGTTTGCTAGAACTACAAAAGTATTAAATAATATCAGATATTTTACTATTTAATATTTAAACTGCTTGATTTTTTTCTCATATTGCACCAAGGAATTGTCTTTTCTCCAAGGTCTATTATGATATAGAGCCATGAAAAATATCTTGGCTTTGGTTAAAGGATTGCTCTCAAGCAGATATTTGGCAATTAATTCTTTTTCTTCTGGAAGTTGTTGACCAGTTTTTAAAATTAACTTTAAATAGATACCCCAACCTCTGGCGAATATTCTATCAGTAATTTTGTAAAATTCTGGTAACTTCGACCTCATAAAATAGGCTACCGTCATTGCTTTATAGGCTCGTCTCCTGGCAAATTTTTGTCCTTCTTGAAGAGTATTGCCATTATTCTGATGTATGCCTTGAACTGTTAGTTTTTTATCTAAATACAAACCAGGACTTAATGCTGGTGCCATTGCTACCAAATAACGATCTGCTCCCCTTTTGAGAGTTTCGGTCATGGGTAAAATTTTTTGTAAAAGCGATCGTCTAAAACATAAGGCAGAGGTGGGAGGAGCGAGAAATGACAGGCGACCTTTTTTCATCGATTCGCGAAAATCGCATTTGCGCGTTCCCCTCTCTTCGTTATACCCCAACAGTTCGCCACTACGTTTGTCCGTTAGAGTTACGGCATGAAAACACCAATCGATATCGGGATTGGTTTCAAACCATTTAACAATCTCGGCTATTTTGCCCCTCACAAAAACATCGTCAGAATCCAAAAAACAAACTAATTCCCCTCGACTGGCAGCAAAACCCACATTAAAAGCAGAAGCCTGTCCGCCATTTTCTTTAAAGATCGGAGTCAGGCAATCGCCATAACTAGTTATAATCTCCCCCGATTTATCTGTCGAACCATCATCTACCAAAATTATTTCTA